>CAYQPI010000184.1:0-6433 GCA_964419405.1 uncultured Flavobacteriaceae bacterium | reverse complement strand
GGCAAAGGACTATTGGAATACAAAAGGAAAACACCCTTTTTAGGGCATACCATGTATTTACATAAAACGACCAACAATTTCTGGATCTGGTATTCTGATATTTTTGGTGCCGCCATGATTTTGATAGCTGTTACAGGTATTTTAATTCCGGCAGGGAAAAATGGATTTAAAAAAAGAGGATGGAAATTGGCTTTGGCAGGCCTTCTATTCCCGCTTATTTTTCTCTTTTTACTTGCCTAATATTCATGAAATGAACTGATTATGTACAAGTCAAGCATGTCTGGTTTTCAATAGACTCTATCTTTTCCTTTTCGGGACTTGCGAATGTTCTTATTTGCCTAAAAAGAGACAGTCCGTTTTCTGCATAAATCCCATGTGAAGTGATGATGTTTGAACATCAATATGGAGATCATTTAATTATAGTACTTTCTTAAGCCATTTAGATATTATCCTATCTAATTTTATGGTAATATAGGATTAGTTAGAACTAATAATTACTTTTATTCAAAAAAATGAAATGGATCAAATTCCTTTTATAAATAACGAATTCATAACATCTAAAACCGATTTTAGAAAACTCATTGAACGTCTTAAGGAAGGGTTTGCTGCTAAAGCTGTAAAAACACCCATGAGACATCATCACGATTTTAAAAACCCAGCTGAAAATGCCGATTCTACTTTACTGCTGATGCCAGCCTGGAGAGCAGGTGAAGATCTTGGGGTTAAAGTTGTTACCGTGAGCCCTAAGAATGGAAAGTATGACCTGCCATCCATTCAAGGCACCTATTTATATATGGATGCTCACAAAGGCCATATTTTGGCCATTCTCGATGCAAAACCTTTAACGGCAAAGAGAACCGCAGCAGCTTCAGCGCTGGCGGCATCCTATCTTGCCAAGAAAGATGCCTCCGTGATGCTCATGATCGGCACCGGAGCCCTATCTAGAAACCTGATCAAGGCTCATGCCAGCATCAGACCCATTTCAACTGTCTATGTTTGGGGAAGAGATGTTGATAAAGCCCATGAAATTGCTCGTGAATTGAAAGATGATTTCACTGAGATTCTGGCCGTTGAAGACTATATTCCTTATCTGGGAAAGGCAGATCTCATTTCTTGTGCTACCTTATCTGAATCCCCTTTGGTTTTTGGCAAATACCTGAAAAATGGACAGCATATCGATTTGGTGGGGGCCTATAAAAAGAATATGAGGGAAGCTGATGATGAAGCTGTGCTCAGGTCAACTGTTTTTGTTGATACGTTTCAGGGAGGTTTGAAAGAATCTGGTGACATCGTAATCCCCATTCAAAATGGCATCATAAAAGAAACGGATATAAAAGCTGAACTTTTTGATCTTTGTGCCGGCATCTACAAAGGAAGAAAATCTGAATCTGAAATCACCATGTTTAAATCAGTGGGTCATGCCTCAGAAGATTTGATCGGTGCCAAGTACTACTTTGATCAATGGCAAGGTGAACAATTAAGCAAAAACTAACAATGACTACATATCAAAAAATACTGGAACAAAACTCTTTTACACCAGGACCCGATTTTTTACAAATTCGAACGATTGACATGCACACAGGAGGAGAACCGTTGCGAGTCATTCTCGATGGCTTCCCAGAACTGAAAGGCAACTCCGTATTGGACTATAGACGGTATTGCAAAGAAAACTACGATCACCTAAGAACCTCTCTCATTTTTGAACCCAGAGGTCATGCTGACATGTACGCCTGTATCTTAACCCCTCCTAATGATGAAGAGGGAGATTTTGGTGTTATTTTTCTTCATAATGAAGGCTACTCAACCATGTGTGGCCATGCCATTATCGCCCTCACTACACTGTCAATTCAGATGAATTGGGTATCTGTGAAAGAAGGTGAAAATGAGATAAAAATAGATGCGCCATGCGGACGAATCATTTCTTTTGCCACAGTCAAAAACGGGAAGATCAGTGGTGTTAGATTTCATTGCGTACCGAGCTTTGTAGCGGATATGGATCATAGCATCACAGTTCCTGGATTAGGAAATGTCATCTATGACCTGGCATATGGAGGCGCCTATTATGCCTATGTGGATATGGCAAAAAACAATTTTACTTTTGACCTCTCCAAAGAATCCTATCAGCAGCTGATTCAGGCTGGAATGGATATAAAAAGAGCCGTGGCGAAGGCAGATAAAAACATTGTGCATCCTTTTGAAGATGATCTTGGCTTTTTATATGGGACCATCTTTTTAGATGGTTCAGAGAAAAAGGGAATCGATAGTCGCAACGTCTGCATATTTGCAGAGGGAGAAGTGGATCGATGCCCGACCGGATCTGGTGTGTCGGGCAGGATGGCCATTCATTGGAAACGCGGTGAAATAAAAGGGGGCGAACAAATGAAAATTGAGAGCATCACAGACTCAGTATTCATAGGGTCTGTGGTGAAAGAAATCGACTACGGACCGTTTAAGGCTGTTATTCCACAAGTAGAAGGAAGAGCATTTATTACTGGAATGCATACATTTGTATTGGACCCTGATGACCCTATAAAAGAAGGTTTTATTTTAAGATAATAAACATGATCATTGACCCTATTTCACATAAGAATCATTTATTAGAACACCTGCATATCCACAATGACAAAGTCTCTGCAAGGATCTTTCCCAATTTAGGGGCAAGTCTCCAGGAACTGCGTGTTGAAAATATCAATATTATTGATGGAATCAACGTTGACGAGACCGGAATAGAAGACTATGCAGTCAGCTATAAATCATCCATTCTTTTTCCTTTTCCAAATAGAATAGAAGATGGCGTTTTTTCATATCATGGCAAAACGCATCAGTTCCCTATTAATGAAAAACCGCTGAACAATGCCTTACATGGACTGGTTTACAATAAACATTTTAACATACTCAACACAAAGATTGAGCATGAAGGCGCTTCTATCAGTTTATCATATAAAGCATCTGGTAAGGAACCCGGTTTTCCTTTTGATTTTGAGCTCATGCTTGTGTATTTTATTAAAAACACCGGAGATCTAAGCCTGACCTTTGAAGTCAAAAACACGGGCAGCACTTCTTTTCCTATGGGAATGGGATGGCATCCCTATTTTGCGGCAGCTGACCTGGAGGCCAGTGAGATGTCATTTCCCTCGCTTGAATATTTTCAATGCAATGAAAGAAATCTACCGAAAAAGACGGTCAATTCGATCTTCGAAAAATCTTTCAAAATAGAGGACAAGAGTTTTGATGATGCCTGTTCTCTGGAGGAAGCATATTGCCAATTCAAGACTTCTGATTATGCGATTGATTTGAGCTTTAATTATACAGAGAGAACCTATTTACAATTCTACACCCCACCACATCGAAAAAACATCGCTATTGAACCAATGACGTCCATTGCGAATAGTTTTAACAACAAGATTGGTTTTAAAGAACTCCATCCCGGGGAAGAAGATGTCTGGACGATAAATCTTGCAGTCGAGATCGTATAAATCAGTTAGTTATGGATGAGTTGAACTATAGTGAAATTATCATACCTAAAGAAAAGGCTGAACGTTTACTGTTTGAACTTTATGGAATACAAGGTGCAGCCAGCTCACTACCTGGTGAGTATGATATGAATTTTAAAATAAGTATTGAGAATAAGGACGCCTATATCCTGAAAATTTCAAGACCAGGAGAAGCCCTTAGCACCTTAGATTTTCAACAGAAATTACTACAACATCTCATCCCTGAAAAAATCTTATTGGCTCCAGTGCCGGTAAGAGATCTATCATCAAATTTAATTTCAGAAATAACCGATGCGAATGGCCAGCAGAGGTATGTGCGTCTTCTAAGTTGGATACCAGGTCGAATATACCACCAGGTGCATCCAAAACGAAAACCTTTAAGGCGTAGCCTTGGAGCTTGCTGCGGACAGCTGACAACAGCCTTAGAGGGATTTGACCATCCCAATGCTCATAGATCATTCGAATGGGATGTGGCAAATTCATTGTGGACCTCAAATCACCTTGCCTTATTTTCTGAACAGGAACAGCAGGTCTTAACTTATTTTCAGCAGCGATTTAAAAACAGGCAAAAATCATATGGTACATTAAGGAAGTCAGTCATTCATAATGATGCCAATGACCATAATATTATTGTCTCTTCAGACCTCAAAAACCCAGAAGTATTAGCAGCAATCGATTATGGTGATGCGATTTACACCCAGTCTGTCAACGATCTTGCCATTGCCTGTGCCTATGGTATAATGGAACAGCAAGACCCCCTTGACGCCTGCCTTGATATTGTCGCGGGATATCATTCTACCTGGCCCGTTCTGGAGGAAGAGCTCCGTTTTTTATACGACCTGATAGCCATGAGGTTAGTGATCACTGTTACCAAATCAAGGATCAATAAAATGAAGGAGCCAGATAATGTTTATTTGCAGGTAAGCGACGCCAAAGCATGGACAGTACTTTTTGCCTGGGAAAAAATAAGTGCAGATTTTGCGCATTACAGTATGCGAGCGGCCTGTGGATACGAGGCACACCCCTCGGCATCGGCATTCTATCAATGGGCCGAAAACCAGCATTTTGACCTAAGACAACTGTTTCCCAGCAGAAATACTATCGAATGTTTGAATCTCGACCTGAGCGTTTCTAGCAAATGGCTGGGGCATCTTCAGGAATTTTCAGACTTTGACTTTTTCGAATTCAAAATAAGCAAATTACAACAGGAACATTCTGATAAGATTATTGCCGGAGGGTATCTCGAACCTCGTCTGGTATATACAACTGATGCCTATATGAAAATGGGGAATGAAAGACCTGAAAGCAGAACAGTTCATCTTGGTATTGATTTTTGGTTGCCTGCAGAAACAGCAGTGCACAGTATTCTGGATGGTGAAATTATATTGGCTGTCAATGATAAGGGAGATAAGGAATACGGTGGTTTAATCATTCTCAAGCATGAGCTCGAAAACTTGACCTTCTACACCTTGTACGGGCATTTATCTGTAGAAAGTGCTCTAGCCCGACAACCAGGTGAAATTGTAAAACCCGGTGATTATTTAGCCAGTTTAGGTAATTATCCCGAAAACGGAAACTGGCCTCCGCATTTACATTTTGAAATTATGCTTTCCATGTTAGATTTCGAAAAAGACTTCCCCGGTGTTGCCTTTCAAAGTCAACTGGATGTATGGAAAAGCATTTGTCCAGATCCAAATGCCTTTTTCAAATTAGCAAATCTAAGCTCGAATTCAACCATATTAAACAAAGATATTGTAGCCGATCGTAACATGTATTTAGGACAGGGAATGAGCCTTTCGTATGAAGAACCTTTACAAATGGTACGGGGTATGGGAGCCTACCTGATCGATCAAAACGGAACAGCATATTTAGACACGGTGAATAATGTAGCTCACGTAGGACATGAACATCTTTCTGTGGTCAAGGCAGGTCAGGAACAAATGGCCTTACTAAATACCAATACACGATATTTACATCAAAATATTACCAAATTAGCTCAGGAATTATTGGAAACCTTCCCAAAAGAGCTGGAAGTGGTTCATTTCGTCAACTCAGGGAGTGAAGCGAACGAACTGGCGCTTCGCATGGCAAAAGCAGCTACCGGTCAACAACAAATATTGGCTTCAGAAATGGGTTATCACGGAAATACCAATGCCTGTGTAGAAATCAGTTCTTATAAATTTGATGGCAAGGGTGGTGCTGGATGCCCTGAGAATACTCATATTTTCCCTATCCCAAATAGCTTTAGAGGCAAATACAGAGGCAATAAGACTACAGAAAAATACGTAGAAGAAATTATCAAACTAATTGATAATCTTCAAAAAAACGGCTCCTCACCGGCAGCTTTCATTATTGAACCAATCATAAGCTGCGGAGGCCAAGTGGAGCTTCCTGATGGCTTTTTAAAAGAAGCCTACAGACTCGTTCGAGCCGCTGGCGGCTTATGCATTTCAGATGAGGTACAGGTAGGTTGTGGAAGAATGGGTTCTACATTCTGGGGATTTCAACAACATGATGTTATTCCTGATATCGTTACGATTGGCAAACCACTCGGAAACGGGCATCCGGTAGCGGCAGTAGTATGCACAAGAGCAGTAGCCGAAGCCTTTGCAAATGGCATGGAATTTTTTAATACTTTTGGTGGAAATCCGGTGTCATGTGCTATAGCTTCTGAGGTTTTACAGACTGTAAAAAGAGAAAAACTACAGGAAAATGCATTGGAAATAGGAAATTTCTTAAAGAGCAAGCTCAAAGCAATTTCTCAAGATCATACCATCATCAAAGACGTAAGAGGTCAAGGACTATTTCTTGGGATTGAATTGGCAGATGACCAATTAAAACCTTTAGCAGCTCAAACTGCTTATTTAGCGAATCGAATGAAAGACCTGGGTATTTTAATGAGTGTAGACGGTCCTGACCACAATGTGTTAAAAATCAAA
>CAYQPI010000183.1:0-12177 GCA_964419405.1 uncultured Flavobacteriaceae bacterium | reverse complement strand
CCGGTGAGCCAAAGGATCCATTGGTTCTTTTTTTACATGGTTGGCCAGAATCTTCGTATATGTGGAAAAGATTGATGACTGAGCTTTCTGAAAGAAGGTTCTACTGTGTGGCCCCTGATCTTAGAGGTTTTAGCAAGAATGCCTGCCCAAAAGGGAAGGAGAATTATGCCTTAGACCTATTGGTCAAAGATGTTTTGGATATGGCGCATTTTATGGATAAGGCCCAGTTTCATTTGGTGGGCCATGACTGGGGAGCCGCTATTGGTTGGAAACTAGTACATGATTTTAAGGATCGTATTTTAAGCTGGACAGGCATTTCTGTGCCTCACATACAAGCCTTTGGTAAGGCGATTGTTCTTGATCAGGAACAAATAAAAATGAGCCAGTATATCAGAAATTTTCAATGGCCCCTCCTTCCAGAACGCAGTCTTAGAAAGGATGATTTTAAAATATTCAGAAAGCTATGGAAACATGCTGATTCAGAAGAGGTATATCACAACCTGTCCATTTTTAAAAATCCAAGGCAATTAACAGCTTCCATTCATTATTATCGCAGCAATTATAAAGCTTTAAAGGCCGCTGCCAAGACCTCAATATTAGGTGATATCCATGTACCAACTTTGTTTATTTGGGGGAGCAAAGACCTGGCTATAAGTAGTTATGCCGTTGGTGAGAGCCATCAATACATGAAAAATGACTATGAGTACATTGAATTAGATGCAGGTCATTGGCTTATTCAAACCAGATATGATCTATTAAAGGATGCAATAACCAAGCATATAGTTAAAAATGGATGCGCCTGATCAGCTTGTTAGCTCGTTTAAAAAAACCTGTTATTTATGAAGAATAAGTATATTGCTCATGATTATGAGATTTCTTGATAAGGATGTAATAGATGGGGGATCAAGACTTCTGAGTTGGCGTGTCATTGTAAATCAATACTAACATAGTGAGCAAAGGAATTGGACAAACAACAAATGTGGTTTTAAAGAAAGTACATTCAGAAAGGTATTTTTCAATGCTTCTGGGCCTGATTGCTGGTTTTGCTGTTTTTTATATTTTGTATTTTTTTGAAGCTTATGGCATTCAAAAAGGACTCTCTTATTCTGGTCATTCACATCTTTTTAGAAGCATCAGTTTTGGCATTTTAACCGGTGTTTATCTCATTATTTTTGAAACCATTGTGAAACCAAAGTTAAGAATAAGGAAGCTTTATCATTTGATATTGTGGTATTTGTTCCTTGTTTGTTTAGGGGTAAATCTTATTTTTTTATTGTTCAATTATTTTTGGAATTGGCAAGAATGGAACCTTTCGGCGTATATACTTATTCTGAAAGAATTTCCGCTGATGATGTTGTTGCCGCTTACCTTTTATCTGATTCTAAAGAAGATTCCTCAGCAAAGTAAGATACAGGAAAGCCCTTTGGTTTTTCAGTCTTCCAATGGCAAAGATCAATTACAGATTAATGCACAAGATTTTCTCTATGCCAATTCTTCCGAGAACTATATAACGATTCATTATACGCTTCATAATGAGGCTAAACAACATCTCATTCGAAAACCTCTTAAAATACTGGAGAATGATTTACAAGGGTATCATTATATTAAGAGGTGTCATAGGAGTTACTTGGTGAATGCGAATAATATTCAATCTGTTCAACAGGTCAAGGGCAAGGTTTTTCTAGAAATTCTGCAAATAAGCATACCGGTTTCCAAGGGATATCAGGATGAATTTTTACACACATGATCTTTTCGTCACAAATAAGTAATTTTAGTCCCAAAATGCTTGTTTTAAGCTAAGTTTTGAAGGATGATCTACATATTTGTTCAAGAAATGAAACTACGATTATGTTAAAATCAAGTTGTTCGATCCTGATTTTTTTACTGCTACTTGTAAGCTGTCAAACAAGCAATTCCGATACTGTATTAGAGGATGTCAAAAAGCCCATTCAAAAAATTGACTCCCTTCTAAAAGCTCAAAATGCCAAGGATCTTTTCCATGGTCAACTGGTTCTATCTCATCACAATGAAGTGGTTTATGAAAATTCTCTCGGTGTGGCAGATAGGAACTGGAGAATTTCTATAGAAAAAGATACCAGATTCGATATTGCTTCTGTAAACAAATCAATGATAGCTGCCTTGGTCATGAAGGCGGTTGAAGACGGGCTTTTGAATCTGGATGATCTATTGATAGATTTGCTAAATGATTTTTCATATCAAGGACAATTTCATTCAGAGATTACCCTTCACCATTTACTATCGCATAGCTCTGGCCTTCCGGACTATGATGCCGTTTCTGATGATTTGAAACGAAAAAACTTTCAAAAGTTCAAACGATTGCATTTTTCAAATGAAGAATATGTCGATTTTATTAGTAGGCTGAAACCGATCACTGATCCGGACAAACAGTTTTATTACAGCAATTTCTCATATCATTTAATCGCCATCATACTTGAAAATACATTTGGAAAATCTTTCCCTAGTATCTTAAAGGAACATTTAACGGACCCTTTAGGATTGAAAAATACCTTTTCTATATCTACCAATAGAACCATCGCATCTAAATTAGCAGAAGGCTATACCTATGATCAAAAAACGGAGCAGTGGCTTAAAAACCCCTTTATAGATTTAAGCTTGGGTCGCAGAATTTTTTCAACGGCTGCCGACTTGAATAGATGGGCACAGGTCATGGATAATCCTGGGTACCTTAGTGCTGCATCCTTAAAATTGATGCAACTGAATCACCTGAGTCACTTAGGTGAAGACATCAGTTATGGTTATGGATGGGTGGTGTTCGATAAGGATACGAAGAGCTTCATGGGCGATATAGGGATTGACAAACCCTATATTATTCACGGTGGTCGTACCGATGGATATAAAGCCATGCTTATAAATATAAACCGGGGAGAATACGTGCTTAGCATGTTAAGCAATACTGGGAACAGAACAAATGAACTTGAACTAACAAAAAAAATTATACATATTTTAATCAAAGAACAATGACAAAACATCGTAAAATTCAACTCGTAATACTATTATGGATCGTATCATTCTCAAGCTTCGCTCAAAAAGAAAAGATGATTGGTCTCTGGGAAATTGAAAAGGTGGAAGTAGGAGAAGAAAATATGACCCCTGTGGCCAAATGGACGAAAATAAATGAAGATGGTACCTTTCAATCTGGAAATGGCTGGCTACAGAATTCTTCAGGTACCTGGCAGTATGATCCCAAAAACAATAGGTATTCTTCGATAGACTCTTTAGATATATATGATGAATTTGGAGGTTTTCAGGTATCTTTTGATGATCAAACAATGTTCTGGGAACGTCAGGAAGAGGGCATGAAAGTAAGGGTAAGCTTGAAGGCTGTAGATGAACTTCCTATGTCACCTGCCGATTTCCTCGAAGGCATGTGGAAGCTGACAGATATATCGGATCATGGGAACTCTATTTTAGATGACTTTGATGCAGCACATCGTCATAAATTGTTCATTCGCTGGGACAGAATTTACATGGATTTCAGTCCCGAAGGAAAGAAGTTAACAGGTTATTGGCATATTCACGGTCATCGATCTGAAATCACATTGTTACCTCATCAGGATGGTGGCATTGCAGAAAGCTGGATGGTAGAAGTAAATGATAGCGAATTGATCATGAATGGAAACTCAGATAGCAATCGAAATATCCAAAGAGTCTATACCAGAACAAATAGCTTTTAATGGCTATTCGGTGGTTTCCATGGTTCTGCAAATATATTGAGTTTCGTCGATCAGCCCCTTGATACCTTTTTTGATTCTATCGATGAGAAAGTCACTGCCTCCAATAAAAGAGGGAGGCATATTATGGATATAATTCAAGGTATAGTTGAAGGCCAGTGTTTGTTTTTCATTCAATGTATAATATCTAGATATTGAAATCGACATTTTGCTTGTTTCCTGAAACATGACCTTGCCATATTGATAATTATGTTGAACAACAATCAGTGCTGCTGATTCGTTCAAACCATCATTTTTTTGAAAGTAGGCCTGTTGTTTGGGATAATGGTTTTCAAATTCCTGATCTGAATAAAAATGCAGGGCGTAATCTATTTCAGGCGCCCCAAAACCAACAGAGATGTGATAAATGCTATCAGTTTTATTGATTTTTGCCGTTGGCATGGTCAAGGCAATATACGCTGGGTCAGACAATCGTTCCTTGGTGAAAAAATCAATGGGTTGGTCTAAAATATAGGCGACCTTGGTCAGCAATACATCATACTGTTCATGCCCTTTATGGTCCCAATAATGATATAGGTCTAAGGGTTTGGCCTGCTCCTCGAATGAAAATGACGGGTTTTCAGCCGAATGATTTTCAGCTACCGATTTTTTTAGTAGGCTGTGATAAAAAAAGATACTGTCACTGCTGTACTGTTCTTTGGGAATATCAAAAGCCAGTGTGTTAACCGGCTTCCATTTCAACTCATATCGCTGTTGGGAGACAGTGGTCAGGCTGAATAATAAAAACATGCACAAAAATGAAGATTTAATCATAGCTTGAAAAATATGCGATAAATCTGCCCTGTTGGAGCTGTATTTCTTGTTTGAATTCATACAAAAGTAGCATTTTCGAATGTAATATTCCAAAAGAACTTGGATTCCGTTTTATTATTATTTAGACCCCTTGTAAGTAAGATGTTATAGACTGTTATTGTGGAAGAATAAGCTGGAAATAATGTTTGGATAGGCATGCTGGTGGCAACTTATATGCCTAAGTTATCTTCTTCTATGGCCTCGGATTGATTCATATACAAATTTTCATCGGTATATTACTGGTTTTAGAAGGGATATGACCTTGCAACAATTCTTACTTTGGGCGACTTTTGAACGTATCATTAAAATTTAAACGTATGCAGATTTCAGAATGGTTGTTGGTGTTGTTTTCAATAGGTTATATCTTTTTTAGCAGACCGATCAACCTTAAATTCAAAAAAAACTATTTGATAGGATTTCTTGTTGGCATCCTTATACTTCATTTGGTCATGAACGGATATAGATGGCAAATGATTCCGGCTTATTTATTGTGGCTCATAGCTTTGATATCGGCCCTTAGGAGATCAGAGAAAAGACCTCCTGTCGTTTTAAAGGTTTTTAAAATTATTGGATTGGTATTGCTGTTGGTTCTGTCAGTTGCCCTTCCTTCCTTGTTGCCTGTTTTCAAATTACCTCAGGCAAGAGGGGTTTACAGTGTAGGAACCAAAGATGTTTTGTTAGAATTGGATCGGGATGAGGTGATTACCGCTGATAAAAGTGATAAAAGAAGTTTTATGATTAAGGTATGGTATCCATCATTGGAAAGAAATGGCGAAAAGGACCTGTATGTTGATCCGGCAGGAAGAAACGGTTTCGCCCTTAAATATGGGCTGACTCCTGCTATGTTGAATTATTTGGACAAGGTGGATACCCACGTTTTTAAAAACATTCAAATTGCCGATGGTTCCTTTCCGGTACTCATTTTTTCACATGGTTACAATTCTAAGGCGAATAGCTATTATACCTTATTGTCTGAAGTAGCCAGTCAGGGATATGTGGTTTTTGCACTGAACCATACCTATGAAAGCACGGGTTCTACCTTTCCCAATGGTGATTTAAAGTATTTTGATTATCAATATGCGAGTCAAATTGAATCTGATACCTGGCATATCATGGAGCCTGTTGTTGAGGCGTTCAAAAGTGACCTTTCGTTTGAAGCAAGGCATCCTGTTGTTAAGGAAGGCTTGCTCAATTATTTCGTTCGGGATATGGAAGAACGTTGGGCTCTAGATATTGTAGATGTGGTAGATGAATTGGACCAATGGAATCAAGAAGGGTTTTTTAAAGGAAGTCTGGACAGGTCAAAAGTGGGTGTTTTTGGACATTCCAGAGGAGGAGGCGCTGCCGGAGAATCTTTGTTGATGGACCAGCGGATAAAGGCAGGGGCCAATGTAGATGGTGTGCAATGGGGGCGCATCGTGGATACCTCCTTTGAAAAGCCTTTTCTTTTTATTTCTGCCGATTGGCCCGAAGAAAAGGAAGATTTGAATTCACACGCCTATATCAATAAAAGTACGTCTGTTTTTTATGATACCAGAATTTTAGGAACAGGTCATAGCAATTTTATGGATATTCCCTTTATGATTCCCTACCAGGGCTTAAGTCAGGCCGGAACAATTGATCCGGCACTTGGTCTGGAAATTACCTCAAGTACTGTCGTTTCGTTTTTCGACAAACATCTCAAAGAAGAAAACATTGATATGAAACAGCTTGATCAGAAATATGATATGTTGCAAATGAAAATTTATGAAGGAGGTTCTATGCCTTAAGTTATGAGTTGGAGGTGATGAATTAATGATTGAAAAGCTTCTAGAGACCATATGAGGACTTGAAGAAGCTTTTTCCATTTAGCTCCTTAGACGAGGTAGCGGTGCTTGTTACAGTCAACACAAAATCCTTTTAATATAGTCTGATCTTGCGATGGTTCGGCATAAAAATGTATTTTTAACTATTGAAATATTCGATTGTAATCTAGTCAGACTTAAAAATACCCTATCCATGCGTTTTAACAATTCCATCCTAGCTATTAAAACCCTTGTCATATGCAGTGCCATTCTTATAAGTTGTTCTAAATCTGTAAAAAAAGAAAAGAAAAAAGAGGAAGCAGCTATTACATATCCCAGTCAGGTGATCCCTTTTATGGATCAATGGACCATACTTTTAGGTGACGGTACTCGAACAGACAAAGTGACGGATTTTGAAAAACAAGATTTTTTTTATGTGAGGAATGATGGAAGAACTGATTGGGTTGTTTATAAAACTCCGAACTCAGGGGTTACCTCAAGAACTTCAAGTAATACTAGAACAGAATTGGGTCAGAAAAAACACTGGATTCCTGAAACTGGTGGTAAGCTTACGGGAACATTGAAGGTGATGCATGTGTCGACTTCTGGGGATGCCAGGGTTGCTTCGGCATATGCTGTTGTTGTAGGTCAAATTCACAGCGACGAAGGGCACGAAAATGAACCCTTAAAAATTTTTTACAAGAAGTTTCCAGGACATGAGAAAGGTGCCGTTTTTTGGAATTACGAAATAAATACAGCTGGAGATAACTCGAAGCGCTGGGACTATTCTTCTACCGTGTGGGGATATGATATGTCAATGGTTGGTTCAGATCCTGCGAGTTATCCTGAAGAACCACAAGATGGGATCGCCTTGGGCGAAGAATTTAGTTATGAAGTGAATGTCTACAAGGGGGTCATGTACCTAACCTTTCGTAGCGAAGGCCATGAAACGGTGAAGTTTACAAAGAATTTACTAAAATCTGACTTCAGCACTTCTGAAGATATTCCTCAACAAATTCTCACCTTGTATGCACCAATTGAACGTGATGGCATAGAGCGTGTTACTGCCTATGCTGGTGAGATTCAGTATTTTAAGCAAGGTGCCTATAACCAGACCAATGGAAAGGATCCTGAAGAGAATATTGTTTCCAATTCTGGATCAGAGACCTATGGTGGTGATATCGAAAAACAATATGCAAACGGATGCTATGCTGAAGTTTGGTTTAAAGATGCTACTGTCGGTGAAGGAATCGAGCCAGAAGAATGAGATACTAATAGCCATCCTTTGAGGCATCAAGGTGAACTAAAGATTGCTTTTAAAAGAGAGTTTGATGAATCAAAAAAGACTGTTGAATTTATACTAAAATCAAAATAAACTACGCCGTACCCATGAAATATATCCAGTTTGCATGTTTCCTAGCATGTCTTTTATCCTTTAATTCCTATGCTCAATTCAGATTCGATACCTATGCCTTACATCATTTGAATATCATTGATGTGAATAAGAAGGTTGTTTTGAAGGATTACTCCATTATCATTCATCAGGATAAAATTTTAAATATCTTACCTTCTGAGGCCTATGTGGCAAATGACACTACTCAGTCCATTTATTTACAAAACAAATATGTGGTACCCGGATTGATCGATGCCCATGTTCATTTTGCGACAGACCCGACTGAAGAAAGAAGGGATCATGCTGAAAAAGTGCTCAAGGAAATGCTTCTGTCTGGAATTACCTCTGTCAGAGATATGGCCGGAGATACACGAGCATTGTCTGGCCTGGCCCGAAATACCCTGGTCGGTGACATAGATGGTCCCACTATTTATTATTCTTCCTTAATGGCCGGACCCGAGTTTTTCTCAGATCCGAGAACCATTGCATCCGCTCAGGGAGGTGAAAGCGGTAAGATGCCATATATGAAGGAGATTGACAGTAATTCAGATTTAAAAATTGAAGTTGCTCAGGCCAAAGGAACCGGAGCCTCAGGGATAAAACTATATGCCAAACTATCCGCAGCCGAAATAAACAATATAGTGGCGGAAGCCAAAAAACAAGATATGGTGGTCTGGTCTCATGCGGCCTTGTATCCTACCAAACCCTCTGAGGTGATCTCGTCTGGTGTTATTTCAATTTCACATGCGAATTTACTGCTGTATGAAGATTATCTTTCAGATAAGAAACTTAAAGAGCGCTGGCAGGGTCATGGGAAAGTCGAAAATGATTCCTTGTTTTGGGATAAGGAATTCAAAAAGTTAGACTTCATGCCATTGTATACCTCTATGGTAGCCCATGAAGTTGTTTTGGATGCTACTACCACAGTTCTGGAGAAATATGCAGAAGAGCCCAAATATACCTGGGTGTATGAAATTGGAAAAAGGATCATAGCCCAGGCTGCAACAAATAATGTCATGATAGCTGCAGGGAGTGACTCAGATCAAAAAACCTTTGTTCAATACGAAATGAAATTATTGGTTGAGCAATGTGACATGAGCCCCATGCAGGCCTTAGTGGCAGCTACAAAGCATTCAGCAAAAGCAACTGGTATTTTCGATACAGAGGGTAGTATAGAACCTGGAAAAAAAGCCAATTTATTATTTTTGAACGCCGATCCAAGCACAAACGTCCGCAGTATTGATGATGTTTTTATGGTCGTTAAAAATGGAAAACTATACAATCCATAAAATACTTAAATAGCTATGGATAGCGCTAGAAACACGGCCAGATAATTTTGGTATTCTGGAGGAGGAAATATCTAATGATGGAAAAACAGTATCATGTATTAAACGGAGATTCCCTAAAAGAAATGTTTCCTGATATCATTGAAGGAGAAATCATTGTGATGCGGGAGTGTTTGATCGATGGAGAAGTGCAGGGTCAAACTCGAGAGGCGTTTTTTGAAACGCGGGCAACATTTCTTAGTATGAATTATGGAGGCAGCAAACAAGACTATTATCAGAAATCCGTTAAGGAATTTGATAAAATAAACCTCATTCAGAAAGATAGTAAGATACATCTTTGGTTTGAGGATGATCTTTTTTGTCAGGTGAATCTATGGTTTGTGGCTCACCTGCTGGTTGAAAACAATCGTATGGATCATGTGTATTTGATCAGGCCAGAGACACATGATCAATACGGTTTTGGTGGCCTGTCTAAAACTGAGCTCAACGAGGCATATACAAAGAGAACAGAACTAAAGCACTTAGCTGCCATAGCCGAACTTTGGACCTTGTATCAAAACAATGAATCTGAAAGGATGCTCGAAGTGGCCATTAAATTAGAAGCTCGCTATCCATTTCTTATTAGAGCTGTAAAGGCTCATATAGATCGCTTACCAAATGGAAATCTAGAAGGAAGACCTCTTAGATCACTACGGGCCATTATGAAAGAGCTGAACACCAAGGATTTTGCACCGATATTCAGGGAGTTTACCAAACGAGAAAGTATCTATGGGTTTGGTGATCTTCAGGTAAAAAGGTTGCTAAATCAAATAAAAAACTCATGATTTTGTAAATTATTAATTCTTAATAGCTTGATATCTAGGTCTTTGATTTGATTTTAATTATATTTTTTTTAAGAGCATGTAATAATTTTGTTTTCCTACCACTAACCGAAATAAATACTATTGAGTACCGATTTTTATACCACATACATTCTTCCTTATTCTGGGATTATCATTAAGTTGTGCCGGGCGTATACCAATTCGCAGGAGGACTTTGAAGATTATTATCAGGAAGTGTGTTTGCAGATATTTAGAAGCAAAGAACGTTTTCGTGAGGAATCTAAATGGAGTACCTGGGTGTATCGTGTTTCTTTGAATGTATGCCTGACATTGCTTAAAAAAAAGAAAAATAAAAGTCAGTATTTTGTTTCTGATGCCTCGCCTGGTCAGGAAACAGAAGAAAATTATGCTTTTTCTGATGAAGCTCTGAATTTACTTTATGATGCCATTCGGAAGTTATCAGAAATAGACAGGGCCGTTATTACACTTTATCTGGAGGAGAGGCCCTACAAGGAAATTGCTGAGATTATTGGCACCAGTCCAAATAACATAGGGGTACGAGTTACCCGAATAAAAACAAGATTAAAAAAAATACTTGATGGAAAGATCAATTGAAACTATTTGGAAAGACGGATTTCTTAAAAATGATGCACTTGTAGCACCCAAGGTTATCAACTTATACAATAAGAAGTCGATTCATATTATCGATAAGTTTAAAAGAATGTTCAGAATAAACCTGATTGCTATTGTGGTGTTTTCTTTTGCCTTTTTAGTGGTTTCTTTTTTTGTGGGAATTCCAATTATGGGTGTGATATTTTTTAGCACCCTAATGGTTCTTGTTTTTATTAATAAGAAACTTTTGAATGGATTGGAAAAAATTGACAAAGGGGAAAACAGCTATGAATACCTAAAAGATTTTAATGACTGGGTAAACATGCAGGTGTCTCTCAATAAAAAAATGTCTCGTTTTTTGTATCCGGTGATTTTTATGTCTATAGTTCTTGGGTTTTATTTTAAGGATGCTGAGGGAATATTTTTAGGAGAACGACTTATCAATCAGCAGTTGGTTCATTTTCCCGATTTAATACTCATTTTCGGTATTCCATTGATTGGAATACTAGCAGTAATTATAGTGATAGGATTGCTTGCCTATTTTGGAGCACGTATTTATGAATGGGACTTGAACATTGTATATGGCAGAATTTTTAGAAAACTCCATGAATTATTAAAGGATGTAGAAGAGTTACGAAGTTAAATCACATTATTTAGAACCCGTTTTACGTCTTTTATTAAAAAAAAACGGAAACAGCTGTAATATTTCGTAGTCTCAGAATACCAATTAAGAAAAACAACAAATATGACACTTCAAGAAGCACGAAATTATTTCGAAAATTTAATAACTGAAAATCAGAAAAGATCAAAGATCAAGATATATAAAGTTTATATACACATTCTTACGAAACTGGAAAATAGAGCGTTTTCAGAAGATCAGCTAACACAGATCAATACAGAGCTAGGAAAAATTGTTGAAGAAGTCAGAAAAGATGACAGAAATCGTCAACTGAGAAAGACACTTGACTCATTTAAGACATTTTTAAATGATACATTTTCTTTAACTCTTAAGGACTATTATACGAATAAAGGAATCGCATTAGGAATGACCTTGGGTATGCTTTTCGGTATCATTTTTTTACATAATATGGAAAGATCCACGGGGCTGGCCCTGGGTCTGTCTGTTGGAATGATGATTGGCTATGGCCTCGGGAGGTATTTGGATCAGAAAGCGATCAAAGATTCGAAAGTCTTGTAGAAAAATTAGCCAGAATTGTAGCGTAACAAAAAAAGGGTTTGCTCGTCAAATTAACGTGTCTGTGTTTGAACGAATTTATAGATACCTTATTGAGCAACATTTAGGAAACATTTTTTATGAAAATAGTGGTTATTGGAGCCAGTGGAGCTACCGGAATGAAATTAGTAGAGGAATTATTCAAATTGAATCACGAGGTCACAATTGTCATTCGATCTGCCCAAAACCTGCCAGAATCATGGAAAAATAATCGGGCATTACGAATGATAGAGGCCAGTCTTTTGGACCTGGATAATAAGGCAATGAGGGATCTTGTTGCAGATTTTGACGCTGTAGCATCTTGTCTGGGTCATAATCTTACATTCAAAGGATTGTATGGGGCGCCAAGAAAATTAGTAACAGAGGCGACGAGTCGTATATGCGAGGCCATTCAAGAAGTAAAACCTACAAAAAAGGTGAAATTTGTGTTGATGAATACTTCAGGGAATCAAAATACTGCTGCCGGTGAACAAATCTCCTTT
>CAYQPI010000182.1:0-12103 GCA_964419405.1 uncultured Flavobacteriaceae bacterium | reverse complement strand
GGATCCAAACCCTATTGTAGCCCACGATTCAATTGATGGGGTATTGTTTAAGAGTAACCTCATTAACAATCAAGGCGTGTCATTTAAAGATAATTCAGGCCTTGAAACCAATGGCTTTGATATTAAAAAGGTCGGTGACTTTGTTTATATTCCAGATGCCGATTTTGAAGGAATTGAAGTGTATCCAGGTTTTGAATTTGATAAAATAGCGAAGGACATTTTCGGTAATTCCCGAACTGATTCGAATAAGACAGGGGCCGTAGTTGCTTCTCCGGAAAAGGACCTTGATATTCTCGATAAGTCAAAATATGGAACAAGTTTTTATTCTAATGAAAAAATCGAAAAGAAGGCAAAAACAATTCAGGTTAAAAAAGGAAAAGGATCCCTTGCAAAAGCATTGGATGCAGCCGAGGATGGAGCTATTTTGGTATTAAATTCGGGGACGTACAGCGTACCGGCTTCTTTGGTGATTGATAAAAAGATCAGCATAAGGTCAGCTACTAAAGAGGCAAAACCGACACTAAAATTCAAAGGGCTAGAAGATGCAGCATTGTTTGAAATGCATCCAAAAGGAGATTTAGAGATAAGTGGTATTCGTCTGGAGGGTTCAGGAACTCAGATGGCCTTTGCCTCACTCAAGGATAACATGTCAAGCTTGTATAATATTCAGGCGAATGATATTGAAGTGGAAGCGTTTAAATACATACTAAAGGCTTATAAAGAATCTTTTTCAGATGAAATTGTATTCAGTAATTCTCGCTTTTCAAATTGTGAATTAGGAATAGAATTGGCAGAAGAGATCAACGATAAAGGAGATTATAATGTAGAAAACCTGCTTATTGATCACTGTGAGTTTAAAAATATTCAAGGCAGTCCTATAGATTACTACCGAGGTGGTTATGATGAATCGACTATCGGAGGCCATTTATCGCTTAAAAACAGTTCATTTTCTAATTGTGGAGCTAAGGCTAAGGATGATGTACTTATCAATACCTATGGTATCGTAAATGTGGATATCTCAAATAATACCTTTACAGATAATCCGGTAAAGTATGCCGCTTTTTTATGGGGTGCAAAGAATAATACACACTCAAAGAATACGCTTGATAATTCGGGAGAAATTAAAGTGGAAGAAAATTTAAAACTGAGATTACTTTATTAAGAATTTTATGAGTTTCCTAGGATCCGATAAAGGCATCATAGGCAAGAATTTTAGCTTCTAATCTTTGCTCCAGATAGTGATTAGCATCTTTGAGCTGCATCAGGATCATTCTAGCCGCAAGTTGGTAGGCTATTCGTTTATTTCTATCCCAATGAGCCGGTGGTTCCTGCATATTGCTAATTCGGTCGGCTAGTTTTACCGACCAGACTTCTAAAGGTTGCAGTTTTATTCGCGCCAAGCTATCAGGAATTTGTTCCTCTGGTTTCAAATCGGGATTTTTGGAAAGTGCCAATACCGCATCGGCAATTTGAAAACCAAAAGCTGATTTGATTTCCTCGAAACTTGTTGCCGTATCTTCTAAAACATCATGCAACAGGGCAACCTGAACAGCAAAGTTTACATCAAAGTCATGTCGGTGCTGACTGGCTAAAATAATTTCCATAGCCACATTCGATACATGCACCAGATAACTGGTTTCACTACCGGTAATTTTTTGACCCGCATGTTTTTCACCAGCAAATTTGATGGCTTTCTGATAGTCTTCCTGTAAGTCCATAATTCATTTAAATATTAAAGATACTAATTTATTGAGGCATAGATGCATGAATAACATCTTGTGTACTAACCAAATTCAAATATCTTTAACCAAACAATCAAAACATCAAAACATGAAACTATTAAAGGAATTTAAAAATTTTGCAGTTAAAGGAAACATGATAGACATCGCAATCGGTATCATCATGGGTACTGCCTTTAACAAAGTAATTGACGTATTGGTCAAAAAAGTGGTCATGCCCCCATTTTTATACCTTTTGGGAAATATAGATCTTGAAGATATAAAACTGGTTTTAAAGAGAGCTGTGCTGGATGATTCAGGGAAGGTCATTCAAGAAGAACTCGCCATAAGTTTTGGTTTACTTATCGAAGTTTCTATAAATTTTTTAATTCTGGGTGCTTCGATGTTTGCGGTTGTCAAATTGATGAACAAGTTGAAATCTAAATCTGAGGATGAAAAAGACACCACAGTGCCAACTCCTAAGGATATAGAGCTTATGACAACTATGACAGAGCTGATGAAAGAACAAAATGACATCCTTAAGGCAAAGGCATAAGGGGAGATCACTAGCATTTAGTGGGGATAATTAACAATAAACTTTAAACTTTGACTCGCAATTTTTTATCGATGCTAAGGTCAAAGCGTTGATACAATTCCATAACATTGTCAACACCTTCAAGTTTGCACAAATAGTTTATAGTTGCACAGAGTCCTTTAAAGATCATCTCCTGATCAATTATAGGAGCAGGTTTTAGCAACCTGTTGTTAGCATTAATTCTATACCCACATCCTCTTAAAAAGGAGGCTTCTATGCTGAGCAATTCCAAGGGAGAATACCCGTTGATCCGTTTCCCTAAAGTTTCATGTAAGCGGCCCAGGTAGTTGAGTCTTACTGTGCCATGAATATCAGTAAAATGCTTCCAGGCATCATTATTATCGCAAATATTCCCTACTGCACATTGACAGCAGTCTTCAGGATTAAGTTCCTCATTATAGAACGCAGTATAGAGTTTATCAAGGGCCGTTTCTAATCTATAGGGTAGTAGCATCTTATCACAATTTTTACATGCAATAAGATACGAAAAAATCAGAAAATAAACATGCGGGAGGATTTGTTCTTTTGATTTAGGACAAGTGAAGCTATAACAAATTCCTAAATTCCATAATTCAATTAAAAAAGGATGAGAAAAAAGGACACAAAATAATATCAATATTTTGATATGGCTTCTGTTTTAAGTCAACAATCAAATTTGAATAAAGATTAGCCCTTATATCCAACTCCCATCAAGGTTATTTTAACACCTCTTTTATCAAAACGTTTAAATTCTGTCGCTTCTTCATCGACGTAAATAACTGTATAGCCTTTTGAAGCAGCCTGCTTTTTTAATTTTATCAAACAATCATTTATTCCCTTAGATTTACCAAAATTTAAACTGGATTTGATTGTTTCGGTAATCCCAAATCCGTGAGTCAATTCAGATACTTCATTATAGTCGTACACTACTTGAACTTCTTTCCAGTTTATAGTTGTGTTCTGTTTTTCAGAGTCTTGCGCCCATGCCAGGCCAAACGCCAAAAACATCACTGCCAATACGGTGAATTTTTTTGCCATAACCTAATTATTAATTGTTTGAAATATTTGTTTAATACAAAAATAATAAAATAAAACAACATATAGAATAATATGACAAAATATTAACAGTATATTGAGAATATGATAATTCAGTATTAATATTGAGAAGTATTTTGAGGATAGTGAAATATAAAATTCTTCTTTTCTGTGTATGAAACTATGGGATTTCATGCAAATCAATCATAAAAGTCATGTTTTGTTTATCTCTGGCTTATTATATTAGCTCAGTAAACATGGGTATGAATAATTTGATCAGGTCTCTAATTGTTTTGTGCTTTCTAATTGGTTGGCAATAACTGTCAGCACAAGGCGAAACTACTGTGAAACATAAAGAAATCCATGTGAAATGGATAGATGAAGAAATAGTTATTGACGGCAATTTGAACGAATCGCTATGGGCCCAGACTGTTGCCACCGGGGAGTTCTGGCAGTATTTTCCAACAGATTCGCTACAGAGTAGTTCTCAAACTGACATCAAAATGCTATATGATGACAAGTATCTTTATGTTGGAATAAAGGTGTATGCCGTAGGAAATGATTTCATTGTTCCCTCCTTAAAACGAGATTTTGATGCCAGAGGTAACGACAATATCAACCTTCTCTTTGATACTTATAAAGATGGGGCGAATGCATTTTTCTTTGGAAGTAATTCGGCAGGAATTCAACGGGAGGCTTTGATTTCTGGCGGTGGAGCAAATTATAGAGATTTTATCAATACCTGGGATGTAAAATGGGAGAATGCCTCTGTAGTACATGACAATCATTATATAGCTGAAATGAAAATTCCACTGGCTTCCTTTAAGTTTAGAGACTAGGAAACAATTTGGCGCTTCAATTCCTATCGCTTCGATACACAATCCAATGAAATCAGTACCTGGTCTAGGATTCCTCAAAATCAAACACTGACGAATCTGGCTTTTATGGGACTGATGATATTTGAAAAACCTTTGAATAAAGTGAAAACTCAGTTTGCATTAATTCCTTATGTTTCTGGCAATGCCTCACGGGACTTTGACGTATCTACAACATCAACTGATTTTTCTATAGGGGGGGATGCAAAGATTCCGATCGGTAATAGTATGAATCTGGACCTCACAGTCAATCCCGATTTTTCTCAGGTTGAGGTCGATGAGTTGGTCATTAATTTGACCCGATTTGAAGTTTTTTTACCTGAGAAAAGACAATTCTTTATCGATAATGCCGACTTGTTTTCCGATTTTGGAAATGCGAGGGCAGCAAATCCATTTTTCTCCAGGAGAATTGGCATAGCTGAGGATCTGGAAGGTGATAATATTGAAAATTCAATCATTGCTGGGGCTCGTTTAAGTGGAAAAATCAACAAAAATCTGCGTATTGGTGTTTTGAATATTCAGACCGCCGAAGATGCGGTAAATGAAATACCTACCAACAATAATACTGTAGTTGCTTTGCAGCAAAAGGTATTTAGCAGATCAAGTGTGGGGTTTATTTTTGTAAACAGACAGGTCACCAAGATCGCAGATTTTGTGGAAGACAATGAAACCTATAATCGAGTGGCAGGTCTTGATTTTAATTTAAGAACAGAAGACAATAAATGGATCGGAAGGTATTACCTGCATAAATCATTCGCCCCTGAAGCAGGAGAGAAGGACTTCTCATCCGGTGGGTATCTCGAGTATAACAGCCGTGATTGGAAGTTTAATCTAGGCAGTACTTACGTTGGCGACGATTTTCAGGCAGACCTTGGCTTTGTTAGGAGAAATGACATCCTAACTATAGATCCTGTGGCTACCAGAATATTTTACCCCAAAGGGTCAAAAGTAAATACGCACACTATTGAAATTAGGTCTAATGCCACATGGAGCCCTGACCTTGATTATAAATATACCGATGGGATGGTAGATCTTGAGTATCAGATCGCACTTAGAAATCAAAGTAATATTGAAATGGCGCTAAATCATCGTTATACATATTTGTTGGAAGATTTTGATCCAACGGGTTCGGATGATGGAGAGCCTTTGCCTGCATTTAGTGAATACCGTTATACGAAGATGGATTTTACCTATCAATCTGACAGGAGAAAAGATTTCTCGTTTTCGGCAAGAACCGATTTTGGGCAGTTTTTTAATGGATACAGGTATGCTTTGACCAGTGATTTTCGTTTGAGATTACAACCTTTTTTCACAGCTTCATTTAGGTCAAGTATAAATTATATTGATCTTCCTGACCCATATCCCACTGAAACTATTTTATTTGCAGGACCAAAGTTTGAATTTACTTTTACTAAGAATTTGTTTTGGTCTACCTTTATACAATACAATAGTCAGAATGAAGATTTTAGTGTTAAT
Organism: uncultured Flavobacteriaceae bacterium; assembly: GCA_964419405.1. GTDB lineage: Bacteria > Bacteroidota > Bacteroidia > Flavobacteriales > Flavobacteriaceae > Lutimonas. The sequence goes on along the minus strand of CAYQPI010000182.1, from coordinate 6,425 downwards.
TCACGGGTGCAATGGAGATTTAAACCTTTGTCAGATTTATATATAGTGTATAATGACAATTATAAAACCACACCATTTTCGCCAGGAACAAGGGCTTTGATCGTGAAATTTACCTATTGGATAAATATTTGATTTGAATAAAATTTAATGTGCATAATGAAAAATTACTTTTTTACTTTATTGTTTTTAATGGCTGGCTTGCAATTGGCCATAGCTCAGAATGAATTATTTGAAAACCAGCTGTATGATTTGCCTGATGTTGTTTTTGCGAAAATTGAGACGGCTAAAGATTATGAGTCTTCATATGAATTAAGAATTAAACAACCGATTGATCATGAAAACCCGTCTAAGGGCTATTTCTATCAACGGGCATTTTTGTCGCATAAAGGTTATGACCGGCCAACGGTCATCATCACCCAGGGATATACCAGAACTCGAAATCACATTGGGGAGCTAGCCGAGTATATCGATGCAAATCAGATCGATGTGGAACACCGTTATTTTGGAGAGAGTATGCCCGATTCATTAGACTATAAATATCTGAATTTAAAGCAGGCTACTGCGGATCTTCATCATATCAGAGAAGTGTTTGGGCAGATATATGCAGGTAAATGGGTGAGTACTGGAATAAGTAAAGGTGGTGCGACTACTATATTTTACAGATATTATTACCCGAATGATGTTGATGTTAGTGTGCCTTACGTGGCTCCTATCAATAGGGAGGTAGAAGATCAACGATTGTATCGATTCCTGGAAACTGTTGGGTCTGATGAATGCAGAGAGAAAATAAGAGATTTTCAAGAACGTATCTTGTCTGAAAGAGAAGAGGTGTTGCCATTATTGCAGTTTTACAGTTTAGGAGCCAAAGTGAAATTCAGCTATCATACCTTTGAGGAGGCCTTTGAGTATACTGTACTTGAATACCCTTTCTCTTTTTGGCAATATGGTCAGGACTGTGCAAAAATACCTGATGAAAAAGCTTCCGTTGCTGAAATGTTAGCCTATCTTTTATCTGTTTCGGATATCAGTTTTTTTGGAGACAAGCAGGTGGAACAATACGGATCCCATTATTATCAGTCTGCTCAAGAAATGGGTTATTATGGCTATGAAACGAGTAAGTTTGAAGGCTTGCTCATAGCGCTCCCAAATGATCAGAACCCACAGGCTACCTTTGTGCCCAATAAAATGGAGGTAAATTTTGATGGGCAGTTATTAAAGGAAGTGAATGAATGGCTTAAAAACGGAGTTGATAGAATGGTCTATATCAATGGAGCATTGGATACCTGGTCAGCAACAGCCGTTCCTGAAAATGACAAAGGAGATTCAGAATGGTTTTTTATGGAAGGTATGCATCATGGTACTGCCAGGATAAAAAACATGACGACATCAGAAAAAGAACGATTTAGAACTGCCATGGAAAAATGGCTTTCGATTGAAATCGCTGAATAGTACCTGGTCATATTTATTAATTTTCTTAACATTGAATCTATTCTTGCGTTTTCTTAGACCCTTTTTAATCTGTACCTTCGAACTTTAAATCTTATTTAATTTATATGAATTTGAAAGCGAACTTGGGAAATACACTATTGTTAATCTTGTTAATGAGTCAATTATTCTATGCTCAAGAGAAAATAGATCGGTGGGAAACGGTATCCTGTGACGGAGAGCCAGTTGCTCGACATGAGGCTACTTTTTTAGGAATTGATAACCATTTCTATTTGTTAGGAGGACGTCGAATTCAACCAGTATCCATTTATAATGTTGATAAAAACACCTGGACACAAGGAAGTAAGCCACCTATTGAATTACATCATTTTCAAGGTTTCTCATATAAGGGGAATGCCTATGTGGCCGGTGCTTTTACAGGAGGATTCCCTTATGAAAAACCCGTTTCAGCTGTTTATAAATACGATGTGAATGCAGATTCCTGGTCGGTAGATTTCAACATGCCTGAAGGAAGAGAAAGAGGTGCCTGTGGTGCCGTTGTATACAATGATAAACTTTATGTGGTTGGTGGTTTGACCAATGGCCATTGGGATGGTCATGTTACCTGGTTTGATGTATATGATTTTAAAACTAAAAAATGGACTGAATTACCTGATATGCCACGATATCGAGATCATTTTAATGCGGTGATCGTTCATGATAAATTGTATTTGGCTGCTGGAAGAATCAGTTCTGGTAAAACCGATGAGTATTTTGAATTAACTGAAAACAAAATTGATGTATTTGATTTTAAAAGCGGTGCATGGACAACCTTAGAAACTACCTTGCCAACAGAACGAGCAGGGAACGCTGCTATAGGCGTTCAAGATGAGTTGATTATCGCTGGAGGTGAAAGTAGTGCTCAAGTGAAAGCTCATAATGAAGTTGAGGCCCTGAATGTGTTAACAGGGCAATGGAAAAGCTATCCTGCCCTAAATAATGGAAGACATGGCACCCAGTTGATCAAGTATAAAGGGTCACTTTATATTGCATCCGGCTGTGGCAATAGAGGTGGAAATCCTGAATTGACCAGTTTGGAAAAATATTAACTTAGTACTGATCCCAGTGCACGATTTTATGCTGGTACATGGCGTCCAGTGATAATTGAACGGCTTTTGCCGTGTTAGCACCGGTAGTCACATTTGATATGGGTGTTTTATTATTGACTATACAATCTCTGAAATCTATAAGCGCTTGCTTCGATGGGTCTAAATGAGATACATTGATCGACATACCTTTTCCTTGCATTTGAGGATTCATGGTAGCACCTGAAACACCATCTACATCTCCCATATTTTTATTTCCGCCTTTTTCGTAATAGATCCAGGCCTTGTCATAATCTAATAAGATGGTCCCTTTATCGCCATAGACCTTTATTTGATAATCGCCCAAAGCGTTTGAGGTTAGACATCTGAAGGTAGCTTTAACACCTCCTGGATATTCAAAGATCAAGTGAGTATTATCATAGGTTTCTCTCCCATCTTTCCAATAATTGATGCCGCCGGTACCCATTATTTTAGAAGGATTTTCACCCAATACCCAGTGGACAAAATCGATTTGATGAGAACTTAGTTCTGCCGTCAGACCACCCGAATATTCTCTGTACATCCTCCAATTTATGGCCCGTTCCAGTGAGGGGTCAGGAACTTCTCGCCGCCAGTTTCCATTTCTGTTCCATTGACATTCAAAGGAGCCGACTTTTCCTATTTCTCCCTCTTGGATCATGTCTACCACATGGGAATAGAGCCTTGAACTATGGTACTGGTGGCCTGTTTGAAAAATAGCATTACTGCCAGAGACCTTACTCACCAAATCATTGATGCCCGATATTCCTTTTGCCATGGTTTTTTCACAATACACATGTTTACCGGCATCAAGCGCGTCAATGGCAATTTTTGAATGCGTGCTGAAGGGTGTTGCGATCAGTACGGCATCCACATCTTTATTATCCAATAATTTGCGATAATCCTTATATCCTTTTGACTTGCTTTCGACTTTTGATAAGCCTTCCTCCAGCCTAAAGGGTATTACATCACAGCATGCCGTAACATGTATTCCTTCAACCTGATTGATTAATGGGATCATACCTCCCCCTCGATCTCCGGTACCAATGACGCCAATACTGATCGAATCATTTCGAGACTTATAATTATTTGCAGACCAAATGGCCGACGTGCCCGCCAGGATCCCTGCACCCGCCAGTCCACCTTTATGAATAAATTTTCTTCTTTGCATCCTTGTTGTTTTATAGTTTAGGTTCCCAACCTGATTCATATGTTCTTGACCAAAGATCCATGGCTTGGCGATCAAAGATCCGGCCTGTAGTATCATCAACCTCAAAAGACTTGCCAATTCTTGAAGCGATGTTGGCGTAATGTGTCATGGCCTGACTGGTGGCCCCTTGCTGAATTGGAGATGTTAACGATTGTTTTCCGCGAATTGTTTCAAAAAAGTTAACGGCATGTCTGGTAGTTAAATCTCCACCGCCGCCCAGGCCAACACCACCTTCTTTACCTTCAGACTGACTGGTTTTAATTGATTCTCCTTTTTGATTGAAAACCTCATAGCCCTGTCTGTCAACAAATACAGAGCCTTCAGAACCATAAATGATAGTGCCTCTTCCTTTGCCGTATTTGTTATATCCATTTCTGCTTTGACCATCCCATTCAATGACCTGTCCGTCAGAAAAAGTAAAACGAGCTTCCATAGAATCGTACATTTCCCAACCATCATTCAAAAATTGATTTTTTCCAGATCTGACATTTACATGCTGTGGCAGATCAACTCCCAGCGCCCAGCGGGCAATATCTAATTCATGCGTAGCATTGTTGCCCATTTCTGCTGTTCCAAAATCCCAGCCATACCAGTGCCAGTTGTAATCCCAGGTGTTATGGGTATATTCTTTTCTTGGCGAGGGGCCTTGAAATAAGTCCCAATCCAAACCTTCTGGAGGAGCAGCTTTCGTCTGAACCGGTACTTCACCTCTTGAGTTGATATAAAACGCCGTGGCCTTGTAGGTTTTGCCAATAATCCCATTCTGGATATCCTTCATAATTTGGGTTGTTTCAACCGACGATCTCTGTTGATTTCCCATTTGAACGACTTTATTGTATTTTTCCTGTGCCGCAACGATCAGTTCGTTCTCATACATATTATGAGAACAAGGTTTCTCCAGGTACACATGCTTGCCCGCCTGCATGGCCATAATTGCACCTGGTGTGTGCCAGTGGTCTGGAGTCGCCATAAATACGGCATCAAGGTCTTTATCTTCCAGGACTTTGCGAATATCATTTTCTAAAACCGGTTTGTTTTTAATACTTTCGGCCACTTTAACCGCAGCTTTTTCTCGCTGACTTTGAAGCACATCACATAGGTAAGACAGCCGTACATTATTGTTCTTATCTGCCATTGGTGCTATAAATCCTCCATACCTTCTTCCTAATCCCTGTATTGCAAGATGTATTCGATCATTTGAACCTAATATGTTAGTATAACTTTTAGCAGTCATGGCATTCACCGTGGTTCCCATTGTGACCCCAACGGCTCCCATAGTCGCTTTTTTGATAAAATCTCTTCTGTCTGAACTCATAATATATTTATTTAAATGAACGAATCTTAATATTTCTAAATGACACATGATCCCCATGATCCTGCAACAGTATTCTTCCTTGTTCCGCCTCTCCAAAGTTTGGCCATTTTTTATACTTACTTTCTTTAACGAGTTGTACATATTCTGGGCTTTTACGTTCGTATTCCAGCACCTTTCTTCCGTTTAGCCAATGTTCAACATGATTGTTCTTTGACACAATTCTGGCATGATTCCATTCTCCTATTGGATGAACCACTTTATTTGTATCTGCCTGAATCAGATCGTACAAAGAAGCAAGGGTGCGGCTCCCTTCGTGATTACCTAATTTGGCATCAGGATGCCTGGCATCATCCAGAATCTGATATTCTAAACCTATGGAAGATCCTGCTCCTTTATTGAGTTCAGTGTCAACATAATATTTGATACCACTGTTGGCACCTTCTGTTATTTTAAAATCTAGCTTCAATTCAAAATCACTGTATAGATCTGTGGTCACGATGTCTCCTCCAGCCTCAGATTCTCCTCCTCCTGAGGATAATACAGAGAGAATGCCATCTGACATTTCCCATCCCGATTCAGGAAAACCATCCAATTTAGCACCCTTCCAGCCAGAAGTTGTTTGACCATCCCACAACATTTTCCAGCCCTCTTCAGCTTCTTTTCCAACTAGATTGTTTTTAGTGATTACTGGTTTTAGGTCAGTTTTTTGACTGTACTTTTGCACGTTATCAGTAATTATTCTAACATTTTTCCAAATGACCTGAGTTCCTTCTTTTTCTGTATCATTCCCGATGTCATGAACTTGCAAGCCAATAAATCCGGAAGCGGTTAAATCATCGATGAGGTAGGCCGCAGGTACTCCGTTGATCCAAGTCTTGATCGTATCTCCAATGGCTTCAACACGGTATTTATTCCAGTCGTTTTGCTTAAATGCTTTTTGAGCCTTAGGATTGTTTTTTAAGGTATTTAGCCATCCTCTTTTTTGTTCTTCATAAATGCCGGCACTCCAAGCCCTGTCTGAAGGATCTATTTCTATTTGATAGCCATGAACCACACCATTGCGATATGAGGGGATACTGTGGCTTCTGATCTGAATCCCTGAATTTAGTTTTGGGTCTACCTTGTATTCTAATTCCAATATAAAATCGGCATAATCTTTATCTGAGACCAAAAATGTATTGGGAGTATTCAGTGTTGAGGTTCCGATGACGGCTCCATTTTTGATTTCATAGGAAGCATTTCCTCCTTTTATGGTCCAGCCGTCCATGGAATCATTTTTAAAAAGATCTTGCCATGGAGCCTCATCTTTTTTCTCTTGTGAACAGGAATGAACAGATAAGATCAAGGTGAT
>CAYQPI010000181.1:0-5562 GCA_964419405.1 uncultured Flavobacteriaceae bacterium | reverse complement strand
AAAATAATTTCCGAAAAATTCTTGTAATAAATAAAAATGGCGAAAAAAGGAAGTATGGATAAAATTGAGGCAGAGAATAATCCGGTTAGTGGATACTTTTTTAATTTATGAGAATACAACCAAATTAAAAAGATATATACTGAAAAGAACAATGCTGCACGCCATGAAACTAAGAGGCCAAAACAAACACCAATAAAATTCAGTGCAAAATAAATGCGAAGCTTAACTTTCTGACTTACGATATTATCTATTTTTGACTTAATAGGTTTATTGATCAAATCCTTTTTACTGTCATAAAAATTGTTGATGATATACCCAGAAGCGATGACACAAATGGTAGCCAGAACCAGAAAATAAAGGTCGAGGTTAAGCACGACGTCCTTTAAAGATTGCTCGGGCGAAAATATAAAGATGGCAGCCAGGTATTGGGCCAATACGATAATGGCGATATTATATCCTCTAACGACAGATAGGAGGCTTAAAAATTTGAAAAACAGCGAGTATTGTTTTTTGGGCTTTTGTTCTTTTAACTGCCCTTTTTTAGAATCAACCATACGATAACATGGTTAAAATCTGTAAACCAGTTCTAGTTTATAGTCTTGAAGTAATTTTTGGGTTTTTTGATAATCTTCAGTAAAACCTAAAATATAGCCTCCACCACCAGAACCACAAAGTTTCAAATAATAGTCGTTTGTCTCAATGCCTTTTTCCCATAATTGATGAAACGAATCAGGAATCATTGGTTTAAAGTGTTGCAGAACTACTTTAGACAACTTCTTTACGTTTCCAAATAATGATTTCACATTTCCATGTAAAAAATCATCGATACAATCGTCAGTATATCTCGCGAAATCACGATCGATCATTTTTCTAAAACCTTCATTTTTCATCTTATTCATAAAGATGTTCACCATCGGCTGTGTTTCTCCGATCATCTCAGAATCCAATAAGAAAACAGCTCCTTTACCTTCCTGTTGAGAAGGAATGCCAGTGGCCTCGAGATGGTCCTTCGAATTAATAAGAATCGGCAAACTTAAATAAGAATTTAAAGGGTCAAGACCCGAACTTTTCCCATGGAAAAAAGATTCCATTTTTGAAAAGATCTGTTTCAACCTTAGCAATTTATCCCTGGTCAGATTTTCTAATACTGTGATTTTATGATCGGCATATTTGTCATAAATAGCAGCCACTAAGGCACCTGAACTTCCCACTCCATATCCTTGCGGTATGCTAGAGTCAAAATGCATATTCTTGTCAATATCCATTTTTAAATCACTCAAGCGCAGGTTTATATCCGGGTCATTTAATTCAGATAGGTATGTGTAAAATTCACGTAATTTATGATTGGAGTCCTTGGCTTTTTCTGAGGTATCGTCAGAAATAATTAAGGCACCCTGATACGAATTATAAGGAATCGCCAGACCTTTTGAGTCTTTAATAATGCCATATTCTCCAAATAAGAGGATTTTAGCGTAAAAAAGGGGGCCGTTCATTGCATCCATTTAAAAATTCGTTACAAATATAAGAGAAAAATAGTTTGTTTGGGGTAACTGCTTGTGATTTAAACGTATGAATCCTTAAAATCGTACCTATTAAGGAAATGATATCACGTTTTTTAATACTACATTTCTGTTGCACCCAAGCCAACCTGATCGTGAATAAATTGTTTATTCTGACAAAACGGAGCCAAATCGCTTTCAATAAAAGCAACTACTCTTTCCTGATCTTTGGCCGGATAAAGCACATGCACGTTGGCTCCTGCATCCAGGGTAAAACAGATATCGCAGCCTGAAGATTTTCTAAAAGCCCAAATTCTTTCAATTATCTGAAGGGTATTGGGCTTCATCAAGATAAAATATGGATCTGAACACATCATCATGGCATGTAAAGACAAGGCCTCTTTTTCAACCACATCTATAAAATCCTTCAGATTGCCCGTTTTAAGGATAGTAATTATACGTGTCAGGTTATGCTGAGCCTGTTCAAAACGAGCCTCTGCGAAAGGGTGTCCTATCATTAATTTGTGACCTACTGTCGAAGAGACCTGTTTCACTCCTTTGTCAACGAGTAAGATGGTATCATGAAAATCCTTAAAATTCGCGTGTACATCATTCATAAAAGGAATTCCATAGAGGTCGCTGCTCCCATCTATATGTGGATGTTCTCCCCAAACAACCAGAGGGCCAGACAAGCTTCTCGAGGCACTTCCAGAACCTAGACGCGCCAGAAAAGAAGCTTTTTTAACGAAGTCTTCTTCAGAAATAGAAGGCTCTAATTGCCTTTGCAGACTCATCAAACAAAGCGACAAAGCACTCATACCACTGGCGCTTGATGCGATTCCACTGCTATGAGGAAAGGAATTGTGTGTGTTTATTTCAAAAGTAAAATCCTTTAGAAATGGCAGGTAGGTGTCAATTCTTTTGAAAAACGCTTCGATTTTAGGCTCAAATTCAGGGCTGTTTTTACCATCTAAAAACACCTTAAAATCATATTGATCTGATGAAGTAGGTTTTGGCGTGAATTTGAGAGAGGTCTTGGTATGACAACTGGATAAGGTAAAACTGATCGAGGCATTTTTAGGGATTTGAGGGTCTGTCTTTCCCCAATATTTTATCAGTGCAATATTGCTGGGACTCTTCCATGCCGTAGTTCCTGAAGGTAGTTTTATATTTGAAGGTAATTCGAAAGTAAAGTTATTCTCCATCAAGGTTTCTAAAATTTTGCCAAAGATAATTTTTTAGTTATACATTATCTAATCTCTGTCTAACATCCGTTTTATAAGTCCGGCTGATAGGAATAGCTTTTTGTTGTATTTCAATGTATTCTTGTGTATACGAATCAATTTTATCAATGGATACGATAAAGGAACGATGCACTCTTAAGAATTTTTTGGTAGGCAATTTTGCTTCTATGCTGGTAATGGTTTCTCGCGTAACGATAGTTGTGTCATTCACGAATAATTTTACATAATCCGCTAAACTCTCTATGTATTGTAGGTCATCGAAATTGATTTTAATCATTTTGCGATTTGAACGAACAAAAAAGAAATCTGTTTTTTCAGAAGCCATATTAAAACTGTTTTCTGGTCTGAAAGAGAGGCTTTCGTTTTTAAATTTCTCAATCGATTGAATCAATCTTTCAAAAGAGATCGGTTTTAAAAGATAATCTACAGCCTTAAGGTCAAAACCATCAATGGCATATTCGCGATAGGCTGTGGTAAATATTACCTTCATATTTTTGTTGATGGATCTGGCAAAGGATAAACCTGATATTTCAGGCATGTTGATGTCTAGAAAAATCAAATCTATGTCTTGAGTATTTAAAATATTGAATGCCTCAATGGCATTTTTACACAAGCCCTTAATTTCGACAGCTTCTATTCTTTTAAGATGATTTTCTAATATTTCGCGGGCCATGGGCTCGTCATCAACAATAATGCATTTAATGGGTTTTGCCATTTTGTAAGCTTTAAATACTATGGATTATTAGTTCAACCTTGTACCAATCCGTTTCAGGTGTTATCAAAAGCTCATATTGATCTGAAAATATCAAATCCAACCTCTTTCTAATATTCTCCAAGCCAATACCTGGAGCAGCGTTTTGATCGGTATCTATTTTAACGGTGTTTTTTATGGAGAAGCTCAAGGTGTCCTTATTGAGTTTAATATCGATGTAGATCTCGAGAAAACCATTAATAAGGTTCCCGTGCTTAAAGGCGTTTTCTACGAAAGGGATCATAAGCATGGGTGGTATTAGTTTGTCTTCATTGATTATATCAGAATCAAAACGGATCTTCAGAGTGTCTTGAAATCTAATGTGTTCTAAGTCGATATATTCTTTGAGATGTAAAATTTCTTCTTTTAAACTAACCTTGGGTTTGTTGACTTGATACAGAATATAGTCGAGTAAATTCGAAAGCTTTAAAATGATATCAGGAGTATCTTTTGACTGTTTCAGGGCAAAACCATAAATCGTATTAAGTGTATTAAACAAGAAGTGAGGATGAATTTGTTTTTTTAAGTATTGTAGTTCCTGGTCCTTTATTTGTAATTGAGTTTCTAAAATTTTGTTTTGAAGTTCTTTATTTTTCGATTCAACCTGGAAGTTATGGCTTAATAGGTTGACAAAGCTGACCAATAATACCACTAAATAGACCAAAATGAGCACAAAAACATAGTTTCTGCTCATAGGTGGCATTCGATCGATATTTAAATTGGAAAGAAATAGAAGGCTGGCAAAAATGGTCATCAGTATGAGCCAGGTAGATATGATCAGCGTATAGATGCTATAGAGGGCAAATAATAAATACTTTTTGACCAGTAAATATTTCGGTATTAGAAAATAAACAACAAAATAGGTCGTAACCATTGTTACCGGTAACAGAAATGCGGAGAACCAGGTAACGAAATTGGCGTCAGTTGAATTGTAATTGAAAAAATAGACATAGAAAAACCAGACTCCTATCCAAAATAGGAGGTGAATGGAAATGAATCTGGAGTTGACTAGTTTTACAATATCCATGCCTGCAAGTTGCATAATTTATTTGAAATGTTGATTTAAATTGGTTGAATTGCAGTTTAAGCTGGTGATTCTACCAGTTTAGGAATGGTTTTGCTTAGACCACCTAATATGGTCAAATCGGGTTGAAATTGTTCAATTCGTCGCATATTTAAAGAGAACGGAGGCATTTATGTTACATTTGTCTGCATAATTTTAAAACTAATAGTATGTTATTTGATCGACTGAACGAAGGTGGCCCATTTTTTATGTATCCTTTATTTGTTATTTTAATTCTGGTAATTATTTTAATTGTAAAAGCATTTTTGCAAAAAAATTCGGTTGATAAGACCATGAGTTTGATAAGTTCGATCTCACTTTTTGCCATCGTATGGGGTTTTTTAGGACAGATTATAGGATTAATTGGCGCTTTTGACGCCATTGAATCAATTGGAGAAGTATCTCCTGCCATGTTGGCAGCAGGCTTAAAGGTGGCTTTTCTGGCACCAGTTTTTGGAATGTTCACATTTCTTGTAGGAAGGCTGGGAATTATTGTTTTGACCTGGGTTAAGAAAGATTAATGCCAGTAAGATTTGATTTAAAGAGATATTCATTTTGTTTACAGAATGAATATCTTTGTGTAAAATTATCACCTTGGATAGAAAAATTAAATTGATTTGGGATTTTAGAGGGCCAGAAGCGAAGGAAATAGCCAAGCATCATGTTGTTCATCTCGAAGAATTCGCAAACAAAGAGGAATTGTTTTTTTATGAAACAAGTATTCAAATGATTAATGACATGTATTGTATGGCGTATATTACTGTAAAAGAGTCAAATATGATTGTTTTTAGAGATGCTTTACAGCCTCATCGAGGTGAGGTGGCTTCATAAAATTTCAAGAAAATTTTTTTTATAACAATATTCATCGTACATTTGCGATGAACTATTAATAAAAAGAATGAAAAGATCAGCCCAAGAATTTGAATACACTGATGATACGGTAGCACTGTCAAAATTTGCCAAGGCTTTAGGCCATCCGGCCCGGATCATCATTTTAAAACATCT
>CAYQPI010000180.1:0-1888 GCA_964419405.1 uncultured Flavobacteriaceae bacterium | reverse complement strand
TGAGACAGTAAACAACCTTGGTGAATTTAAACAATGGGAACCGATTCAACTAGACTTTGAGGGTCCTCGCCTTTCAGAAACATCTCTTGACAATCCCTTTTTAAATTACAAACTAGCTGTTGTATTTACCCATAAAGACACCAGTTATGTGGTCAGAGGGTTTTATGCAGCTGACGGAAACGCCGCTGAAAGCAGCGCTGATTCAGGCAGGGTTTGGCAGGTTCGATTCGCTGCTGACAGACCTGGAACCTGGAACTATGAAGCATCCTTGATGAAGGGGGAGCACATTGCAGTAAATCCTCAAATTCAAGCCACTGCTATTGAAATTTCAAACAGTTCAGGGGAATTTACAGTTGTTTCAAATGATCGGTCACCGAGTGAGTTTTATAAAAATGGAAGAATTACGGTCAATTCAGGCTATTTTTTCTTTGAAAATACCAAACAGTATTGGTTAAAAATGGGAGCCAACAGCCCTGAAAATCTTCTCGCTTTTGAAGACATAGATGGCACCTACCGAATGAAGGCAGAAAAAAGAGAGGGTGAGGCAGAAGCAAATGATAAAATCCACTCCTATCAAAATCATCGCAAAGATTGGACAACTGCCGATTTGAGCTGGCAGAATGGCAAAGGAAAAGGGCTTATTGGAGCCTTAAACTATTTAAGTGACAAAGGTATGAATGTAGCTTACTTTCTGACCTTGAATATCTTGGGAGATGGAAAAGATGTTTGGCCCTATGAAGATCCCAGTGATTTCAGCCGTTTTGATGTGAGTAAGCTCGAACAGTGGAATCTGATTTTTACACATATGCAAGACAAGGGAATTCTATTACATATCGTCTTACAGGAAACTGAAAATGAGTTAATGCTGGATGAAGGTAATACCGGACCTCAAAGAAAACTATACTTAAATGAACTTATCGCACGGTTTGGTCATCATCCCGGCCTTATATGGAATCTGGGTGAAGAAAACGGGCCAGCCTCCTTTAGCCCAAATGCGCAGAATGACACTCAGCGAAAAGCCATGATCAGTCATCTTAAAAGCAACGACCCTTACAAGCATCCGGTATTGTTGCATACACATTCTCATGAACCTGCCCGTGAAGATGTGCTTTCTCAGATACTGGGATTTAAAGCCCTTGATGGTTTGTCATTGCAGGTTGATAACAGAGAAGAAGCGGCCAAGGTCGTTGAAATCTGGAAGAAAAATTCGCTTAAACATGGACATCATTGGTTGATCTCTATGGATGAAATTGGTCTTTGGCATACCGCGGCCCTAACAGATTCTTTAGATCCAGGACACCAAACCTTAAGAGGTGACGTTTTATGGGGAACACTACTGTCTGGAGCAGCCGGAGTAGAATGGTATTTTGGTGCCAATTATCCTCACAATGATCTTTCTTCAGAAGATTGGAGGCAGCGAGATCAGCTATGGGACATCACCAAGCATGCGAAAGTCTTTTTCACAGAACACCTCCCCTTTTGGGAGATGCAGCCTGATCACCAACTGCTAGGTAAGGGCCCCTCTTTTTGCTTTAAGAAAACATCTGAAGTTTATGCCCTTTATTTTCCTAATGATGACGCCTTTTCCATCGATCTAAGTGGTGACAATACTACCTTTACGGTTCAATGGTATGACCCTTTGAAAGGAGGCGAATTACAAGAGGGATCTGTTCAAAGAATAGAAGGTGGACAGCACGTAAGTCTTGGCCTACCTCCAGCAAAAAAGAGCAAAAATGATAAAAATGACTGGGTCGTATTGCTCAAGAAAATAATATAATTAGATTGGTATGATGCGTCTTCAATTTAAAACAGCTTCAATAGATCAGCTTGATGAAGCGTTGAATTTTTTTAAACTCGCGAGTAGCTCACTTGGAAAGAAGAAGGTGAG
>CAYQPI010000179.1:0-1742 GCA_964419405.1 uncultured Flavobacteriaceae bacterium | reverse complement strand
CGATCTATCTATTGACAATGTCTTTCAACATGAAAATGATAAAATGATCTACGTCTATGACTTTTTTAACATGTGGTCGTTTTACGTTGAATTGATAGATGCGGAATTTGAACATGAAAGTGTGGTGTTACCCGGTCTGCTGTTTTCACTTGGCATGGTACCTAGCAATGCCCCCGAATTACAATTTGAAACTGAAGATCTATCCATAGATGATTTTGATGAAGATCAGCATGAAGAATTTGATGACGAATTCGGTGATTTTAGCCATAATTAAACGTTACTTTATTCCTTATAATATTTTTTTATTTGCTGTTAAAAACAGCTAAAAAATGAATTTGATTTTTTTCACTAACTTTATAAGTGAATTAAAATCAAACCATTATGAAAAAATTAACCTTATTAGTTGTAGGGCTGCTCATGTGCACCCCTACCTTGTTTTCTCAGGCGGTCATTACTCATCAATACCGACGAGTTGAACCAGCAAACATGCAAGAGTACATGAATCGTGAAGTAACTTATTGGCAAAAACTTGCTGAAAGTGAGGTCACCAAAGGAAATCTAACATTCTGGGCTATTCTTCAAAAGGTGGGAGGTCTAAACCAGGATAAAAGCGCCAACATATTGATCGTAAACACATTTAATGATATTGATGCGAGCAATGAAATCTGGGGAAATATTCAGGAGTTATTTCCAGATAAAAAAATGGAAGATATGCAAACGGGTAGTCTATCTAAGAATATGGCTACAGTATTTTTAAGAAGTGGTGATAATTTTATAGCAGCCCCTGACGTTGATCCTCAAAAAGACTTCAAATATGTCTTTGTTTTATACCATCAACCAAAAGATGTTGTAAAACATATGGATTTCGAGGCCAAAGAATGGAAGCCAATGGTTGAAAAAGCTATGACAGATGGAAAAACTAAAATAAAAGGTTGGGGTAATGATTACATTCTTTTCCCTGAATCAGCCAAATTTCGCTACAGAACAAGTTCATACGACCTGTTCTCCACTCTCAGTGACGCCTTAGGAAATCATTTTACGGATGATTTTACCTGGCCAGAAAACTTTGGCAACAGCGTAGATGGCAATAATATTGGCCCCAGACATCGAGAATTATTCCGAATAGTGGCAATGGTATCTGCACCTCCAGCAGAATAAATAAATTAAAGACCTGTTTCAAACAGGTCTTTTTTTATGCATCCATCTTCTATCTTATGATATACGTATTGACACTTTCATAATTTCGAACGACAAAATTAAAGACCACTAAAATAATTTCTCCCATGTTTTTACATTTTTTAAACTCTTTATCATGGGTATAATCAATAAGATCTCTTTTAAGTGTTTCTATATTTTCCGAAGTTGAAATATGATCGTTCTTCATACAATCCATCAATCTTCTAATTCTGTTTCCGGTTGCTTTAAGTCTCTTAGCCAACGCCGATCTTTCTTCCTTCTTATACTGCTCCACCGATTCCTTACCTAAATTTTCCTCGACCATTTTAACAAAATCGTAATTATCCTTAAAAAATTGAGGACGGTATACTTTTAATTTACCCTCAAAACTTTGCTGATCAAAATCCATCGCCCTGATTCTATACTGTACCTGATCAAAATCATAGGTCGGCACGATCACATAATTATAGGCCCTCATATCACCGAGCAATCGCA
The DNA here is from genome assembly GCA_964419405.1 of uncultured Flavobacteriaceae bacterium. Lineage (GTDB taxonomy): Bacteria > Bacteroidota > Bacteroidia > Flavobacteriales > Flavobacteriaceae > Lutimonas. The sequence goes on along the minus strand of CAYQPI010000179.1, from coordinate 71 downwards.
AAGTACATCGTTCATTGAATTTTACAAATTCTTTGGAAAGTCGTTGTTTCTCAATCTTAGACATATCTTCG
>CAYQPI010000178.1:0-6574 GCA_964419405.1 uncultured Flavobacteriaceae bacterium | reverse complement strand
GGGGCAATAGCTTTTACAATACAAACCGTCATCATTGGGCCATTCATAGTTCTCGGGTATTTCTACATGAGGCGTTTCATCAAACTCAGGATACACGGCAAGTAATTTATTCAAGGTGCTTGCCCAGCTTTGATGGCCTAATAGATTTACCTGTGGAATGAGATCAATATCATGTTTTTTACAAACAGCTACCAGGCGTTTTACCTGTTCTTTCGTCAGATAAGTATCATCTCTTAATTCGGGTCGTGATTCATAGGCATAGTTAAAATCTACCCGTAAAATTAGTGTGTTAATACCGGCAGGTGCAATTTCATTGTCTATAAAAGTTACAAATTCGTCTACATCATTTGTTTTGGGAGCAGCGATACATAAACCATTTACGGTAAAAATGTCTTGCGCATGGGCCGTCATGTTACATGTTAATATCAGTAAAAAAGTCATTGATAATGTTTTCATTACTAAAAAGTTTAGAGTTTTAATTTATAGCCTTTTTTCTCAAGCCATCCTGTTAAAATGACTACTCCCAGGGCAAATGCAAAGGAAACCGTCAGACCCAGGATATGGGTGTTTAAAGCGTCTGGAAACCGCAGTCCTGTAATGTTGTGTAAGGGATAGATAAAATAAGGAATCATATAACAAGTCAGGGTGGCGGTGCCCGCTGGAGCGATGATTTTGGCCCAGGAGACCTTCTTTTTTTGATCGGCGATATAGTATAGGATTGCAAAGCTTAGAAAGCCAATACCGGTACAAATGGCAAGCCATGAAGGAGTACCCTGAATCTTAGAAATACCCCAGATTGGTCTGCTGCCAAGTCCGTAGATCAGGTTGACAATTCCCAACGTGATAAGGGCTATATAGACCCATTTTAATTGCTTGCCCTTCAATTTTTTCAAGATAAGCGTCGCTACAATTCCTGCTGTGGTAAAGGCAGGAATGGTGCCGGTTAAAATAGGAGACAGATATTGTAAGCCACCACTCAGTTCGGGAGCCATGCTACTATGACTTAGAACAGCCAGCGCATTAAGGAGCAACCAGGTTAGAATCATAATGATGAAATTTCCGTTGCTCAATACATAGACCAGGGCGTTAAAGAGGTAGGCCCAGCCAATTAATCCGAGAATTCCCCACCATTGAGTTGTCATCCAGAGTTCTCCGTTTTCACCTCCCTTATACACGTAGGCAAGAAATAACAAGATGACATAGCCGGCAGCCTGTAGGTAGGTATGCCATTTGACATGTACCGGACTTCTTTTCCAGTTCATCCAGATCAATACCACAGCGCTTGCTAAAAGTAAACACCAAACACTTTTTGATATGATCATACTGGAGTGTGCGGTTTCATAATTCACCAAATAAATACCAATCACTAAAAGTGAAACAGACCTCGTAAAAATATGTTTCGTAATAATCGTTTTTGAGTCTTTTTTGTCAAGACGATGTTGAATGGCCAGCGGAATACTCAAACCAACAATAAACAAAAACAGCGGAAAAATAACATCCGAAAAGCCCATATAATCTTCGGTAGCCGAGGCGTGAGTCAGCCATTTAGGGATGTCGATAAGCGACCAGAAGTCATTTACCCAGATCATGAGTAACATGGTCAGTGCTCTAAGAATATCTATTGAAGCAAGTCTCATAAAAACAATAATTAGTGATTTGTAAATACCATCCCGAATGCCTCGGGTTTGTGAAAATTAGGCGTTTTTGTCATGGGGCTATTCCAGCAAGCAAAAGTGGCATTCTTCGCATTGTTTTTCCAGCTTGGATCGTGTTGATCTTTGTTGGAGATGATCCGAAACAGGTTCATTCTGTAAACTCCTTTTTCTTTTTCTTCAGGATCTTCTATCAAGCTAAGTGGGATTTTTAACTGACCCTTCCAACGGTTGTTTTTAGGTTCCTTTGTCACCTGATGCTCAATTTGAGCCACCTTATTATCCATCATATCGAGATGAAAACTCTGGTCTGTTTTGTAGTTGTTATTCACTTTTGCCACAAACAGGGCATTATTTGGGTTGATCTGGACTTCCAAATAGTTTTCTTTGGCAACTGCACCCTGACTAATAAAAACTTCAAAAACTTCTTGCTGAAATAAAGGCTGGTTATTTTGGGTATAATAATTTTGATCCATCCTTGGATTGTCTTGGCATTCAAAATGAATGACCAGATATTGATCGTCATAGCGCAAGGAAACCAATGTAGCCTCTGAAATGGCCAGTCCATCCACCGAATGATGAAAATAAGGACTTTCTAAAAAGGTAAACTCATTTTTGTTGATGTGTACTACCGGTACCTCTGGATCTTTTTCTTGTTCTATGTTTGTCTTTGGGTTCAAGGTGTCTTCATTTAGCAGCCAGGTTTGGCATAAGATGCCACTTAAAATAATGATTTGAAGTAGCTTTATCATGGGCTAAAAATCGGTCGTTATCATTCAATTAGCGATAAGAAAGGTAGTAATTAAATGACTTTTACTACTGTTATTTCGCCAATCAACCTTAGCCAAAGTACAAGCAGTAAACATCTAGCTATAATCAACAAAAACGATCAGCAGGGTTTGCCTATTTTGGCTGTGGCGGAGGTGGAGGTATTGGAGTAACAGTTTCAGGTAGGTCGGCTCCCTCTTTGCTTAGATTTTTAAGATTTGTTTCAATATAATTCAGGGCCGGATCTCCTGTTTTTTTCGCTAGCTTATACCCCTTGGTATATATCTCAATAGCTTTTTCTTTTTGTCCGTCTATAGCGAGCGCTTCTCCATAACTGTCATACGTGTTTACAGACTCAGGATATAAGGTGTTCGCCAATTCAAAAACCTCAAGTGCCTCTGCATTTTTTTTATCTCTGAGAAGTCCATAACCTTCTCTGTTTAGGTAACCTTCACTCGGCAGGTAGGTCTTTCCGATTAAGTCGCTGTATTTTTCATAATGCTCTACAGCAGCTTTTACATAGCCTTTTTTCTTTCGGTTTCGGTCAAATTCATCAATCAAGTCGCTAAGCGCTGCCAGATCTAAATCGTTTTGAACCTTATTTCTGGATAGCTTCCAGCGCATATAACGGCTTATATTATCTCGTGATGAGGTTGAAAGACCTGAAAGTTGTTCATCCTCTAAAGAAAAATGCAACGTTGATTGTAATTCTCTCAAACTGTCAATCATGGTAAAACTCAACTCATTATGTGTCAGTTCAATATTTTTGATGGTCATGCGGTCTTGATGATCTGGGCTATATAGCGAAAGATCTATGCTGGTATTATTTTCTTCCTGTCCGATATTCATGATAAGACCAACATAATTTGAACCATAGGTAGTGCGGCCATACCATGTGCCCTGGATCTTCTTTTGCGTCAGTTTATCGCCTTTAGCCAATACAGGAACCTTATAGGGAAGTTCTGGTTCTTTCACATTTATTAAGGCCTTGGAACTTTCGATTTCCTGAGTAATTTTCCAGGCACTTTTTTGAATTTTCTCTACATCAGCATCTGAAAGTTGAGCTAGATTTTCTGCTTGTTCTGAAGCCTTTCCTCGACTATTAAGACGCTTTCCGTTGATGCTACCTGACGCACCTGTAGGGTCTTCCTTAAAAAGACTGGCATACATGCTAGCGGCGATGACATAAGATCCATGAGTAGATGGATGAGATCCATCATTTTCATAAAGATTGAACTGATCGGTGTTGCGCAGGTCATCCCATACCAGACCTACAGGCACGACCATAGCATTGAGTTCCTGAGCAATCGAAGCATAGGCATGGGTCAAAATAGCTTGTTCTTCAGGGCGATTTTTAACAGACCAGGTCATAAAGAAAACCGTTTTGGCGCCTGCTTTTTTTATTTCCTTGTCAAATTTTTTGGAGTAGTCATAAAACAAATCAGTGGGTCCGAAAAAAACATCATGATCTATAAATACAGGCATGGCCAATTTGCTCTGCTCCTGCAAAACAACATAATCCCATGCTTTAGATTTAATGGCCTTTCGTGCTCTTTCTTCTTGCCAATGCCTCTGTAAGGTCATACCTCCCTGGCTGATTAACTGGATATCTACAACTTTTTCAGGATGCTTTTCGGCGATGATAGCCCTCAATAACTCTGGACTACTGTGATAATAGGTGTAGCTATTTCCTATAAAAAGAATTCTTGTAGTGTCTGCACTGCTCGATTGAGCGTATGAAAATGTCGCTAAAAAAAGACAGATCCCAAAAAGGAGGTTTTTTGTTCGTTGCATAGTTTTTTTTTAAAGGCCATCAAATGTAGACATATTTATTTTGTCAAAAAATAAGTAAATTGAACCTGCATAATTTTAAAGAATGAATCATCATGAAATGGAAAGGTAGAAGACGAAGTTCAAATATTGAAGATAGAAGAGGACAGTCGTCAGGCGGAAGAGGTGGTGGTATCAATCCGATGTTGCTCGGACCTTTGATCAGACTGCTGTTTTCTAAAACAGGTCTGGTTCTTATTGCCTTATTCCTTGGCATATCCTGGTTTACAGGAAATAATCCTTTGAGCCTGATAGGGAACTTAATAGGAGGTGGGGGCAGCCCTACTCAATCTGCCGCACCTTATCAAGGCAGTGCAGAAGAAAATGAACTGGCAGATTTTAGCGCGACCATTTTAGCCAATACAGAGGATGTTTGGAACGGTTTATTGACGAATTACCGTGAACCGACTTTGGTTCTTTTTACTGGTTCTGTTGCCTCTGCCTGTGGATCAGCTTCCAGTGCCTCGGGCCCTTTTTACTGCCCTGGGGATGAAAAGCTCTACCTTGATCTCAGCTTTTTTCGTGATATGGAACGGCAATTAAATGCTCCAGGTGATTTTGCCCAGGCCTATGTAATCGCACATGAGGTAGGTCATCATATTCAAAAAATCATGGGAATTACCGACAAGGTTCAAAGCATGAGAGGTAGTTTGAGCAAAAAAGAGTATAATCAGTATTCTGTAAGACTAGAGCTACAGGCCGATTTTCTTGCCGGAGTATGGGCACATCATTCTGAGAAAATGTCTCGAATGATGGAAGAAGGCGATCTTGAAGAAGCTTTAAATGCTGCCTTCGCCATTGGAGATGACCGTCTGCAAAAGCAATCCACCGGAAGGGTCGTACCAGATTCTTTTACTCATGGAACTTCAGCCCAACGTATTCGATGGTTTAAAAAAGGATTTGACACAGGAGATTTGCAGCAAGGTGATACGTTTAATGCGAATCCGCTATAAATTGATTGGAGATTGAAGATTGGAGATTGGAGATGTCAGATTTTTGATTTTAGAATATCGAACAGGGAATATCGAACAGGGAATATCGAACAGGGAATGTCGAATGTTGAATATTGAATGTTGAAGGTTACAACGAATAATACTTGTTGTTTGAAGATTGTTGAACTCTTTTAAGGCTCCTTTTTTTGATTTGCTCGCTCCAATTATATTTAAATAAATGAGCTCGTGAATCTCCTTAGGTCGATTTCGTTTTTTTTGGAGAGGCAAAAAAAATGAATATAACAATATCAGTCCCTAAGTTGAAACATCATCTCCATAATCTCAATAGAAGGTGGTTCTGAAATTTCATAGGCAGCTGGGATGCCTGCTGCGAGTTCAGAACCTTTGTAGGCAGCCATGGCTTCTTTTGATTCCCAGATATAAATACCGGCATACTCCCCAGGATGATTTCGTTTTACGTAGTATTTCTGAATGAGCCCCGCTGTAGCCTCAAATTGAGGTTTTCTCTCTTTTGCTCTTCTTACTAATTCTTCTTCTGGAAGGGTAGATTTTAATTTGATTACCTGCATATACATACTTTCATATTTTTAGTTGATAGCATGTTAAAGATAAGAAATCTGGAATTTTTAATCCATCGCCTGTTTTTCTTTTTATCTTTTAGCTCCTAAATGTCAAATCGATAGGATCGTAAAATTGTACGATGATTAGAAAAGTATAGACTATGAATGATAAACAGGGTATCAGACCCATAATTAAGAATGTCATTGAAACATCGAATCAGAGTGAAGAAGAGGTTTTTCAAAATACAGTGCTCCGTCCGATACTTAAGCTACAACACGAGCTGCTGGTATTATTTTTCAAATCAAATACCAATAAGAAAAAAGTTGTTTTCGATGACTTAAGTGCTATAAAAAAGCAATTGCTGATAGATGAGATCTTTAAAACAGACAGTCAATTCAAAATTGAAGTAAGAGGTTTAATCATTGGTCATTTTACGATAGACGAATATATGGTTTATAAGAAAATGGCTACAGAAGTGAATAGAAGAATCTTGTCTATGGCAAAAGAAAGATTGCTTTCTACGATATAAAACATTCATTTAATTGACGAGAAATAAGGAGATTCTTGAACAGTTAAGCAGATAGATAAGGTATATGTTTCTAATTTTCAAAACTTTATCGTATTTTTAAAATTAAGTTTTTTGTGCATAGGTCAAATGATGCCTAAAATTTAGTCAAACTGAACCAAATCCAAGATGAAACAATTTCGATTAAACCCTCAAATCGGGTTGCTCTTTATACTGTTAGTTTTCTTTACCATCGCTTGTGAAGAGCAAAAGAGGGCAGTACCGTTTCCGGAAAATGACAGTGA
>CAYQPI010000177.1:0-3347 GCA_964419405.1 uncultured Flavobacteriaceae bacterium | reverse complement strand
ATACACCAATCAAATTCTTCTTCAGTCAACCCTTTCCAGGCATATACCGAAACTCCAGCCGCTGCTATTGCCGCTGCTGCCTGGTCCTGTGTAGAAAAAATATTACATGAACTCCAGGTAACTTCTGCGCCCAATTCAACCAGTGTTTCAATTAAAACAGCAGTTTGAATCGTCATGTGCAAACAACCTGCGATTCTAGCTCCTTTTAAAGGTTTTTCATCTCCAAATTCTTTACGAAGACTCATCAGACCTGGCATTTCTGCCTCAGCCAATTCAATTTCTTTTCTACCCCAATCTGCAAGATTGATGTCTTTCACTTTATATTTAACGTATGTAGATGTTTCTGAACTCATAATTTTTATATTTGTTTAGAGTTTGCAAAAATACGAAATACCTATTAAACATTGTATGCCAATTTATAAAACCATTACTTCACTCAATGGAACTACCATTTATGTCTGGAAAATTGAGGAGTCCCTGGCTGCATTAAAAGCTGACTTGAGCCTTACACAAAATAGTATGATAAGATTGAATGGTATGAAATCTGAATTGCATCAAAAGGGCTTTTTAAGTGTTAGAAAATTATTGAAATACGCTGGTTATCAAGATAATAACCTTTCTTACAATAAATTCGGGAAACCGTTTTTAGATGATCAGAAGCATATCTCTATTACACATTCCTTTAATTTTGCGGCTATTTTGATCAGCGATCGGGAAGCTGGAATTGATATTGAAAAGAACCGAGAAAAAATTGTTCAAATTCATCATAGATTTGTTAATACAGAGGTCGATTCTCTTTCAAACGAGGATTTGGTCAAGCAATTAACAGTAATTTGGGGAGCAAAAGAGTCAATGTATAAAACCTACCCCTATGGTGGTTTGAGTTTTCATGACCACATCGGGATCAATCCTTTTCTGTTTGCTGACGGAAGGTCAACAGGAAGGGTTATATTTGACGACTGGAAGAAAGAATATGAAATCAGGTTTGAATTTTTTGAAGAAGGCTTTACCCTTGTTTATGCTTTGGAAAAATAAGATTAGGATAAAGAATTCGAGAATTTGAGCAGTAAGAATAGCATATGATGATTTATGATTTTTTTTTGACGGCCATGAAGGAGGGTAAAAAATTGCTCGCAATTCTTCTGGATCCTGATAAGCTGGATGAAGACCAGCTATTTGACTTGATACCTAAAATAAATAATTCTTCAGTTGATTTGGTTTTTATTGGAGGAAGTACAGTTCCCAAAAAAGCGACTGAAGTATTAGTGCAGAATCTTAAAAAGCGTACAACGATTCCTTTGATCTTGTTTCCTGGACATTTTGAGCAGATTACTCCTCACGCAGACGGGCTTTTATTTTTGTCACTGCTTTCAGGAAGAAACCCTGAATACTTGGTGGGTCAGCAGGTGAATGCCGTCCCGCTCATTGAGAACACTGATTTAGAGGTTATTCCGACAGGATACATTTTAATAGATGGTGGAAAAAATACAGCGGTTCAAAGAGTTAGTAAAACACAGCCAATTGCTGCAGAGAATATTGAAGAAATTAGCCGAACTGCGGTCGCTGGAATGTACATGGGTAATAAATTAATTTATTTAGAAGCAGGGAGTGGTGCATTACACCCAATTTCAGCTGAGATAATCAGATCGGTAAAGAAAAGAATTTCTACACCTGTAATAGTAGGTGGTGGAATTAGATCTGTCTCTGCTTTACAAGAAGCCTATGACAATGGGGCAGACCTGGTTGTCATTGGAACAGCATTTGAAGAAAACAGTGACTTACTTACAAAATTTAAAAAGGATGAACATATCTATTGATATCTCAATGTACCCTTTGCATAAGGACTTTGAAAAGCCGATTATTGAATTTATTCAAGCCTTACGGAAGTCTGACTTTCATATTGAAGAAAATGGTTTAAGTACGCAAATATTTGGACCTTTTGAAGAGGTCATGGCCTTTGTGAATTCGAATATCCACAGCTCGTTGCTTGAGGAACAAAATTGTGTTTTTATTTTAAAAATCGTCACTGACGACAGAAGTCATCATGCACCAGATTATTGATTACCTCTTTGAGCAGTATCAGGATTATCAGACCCTTGATATTGTTTTAGAAATAGTTGCCGTCATCTTCGGTTTTTTATCTGTTTGGTTTTCTAAACAAAATAAAATTCTTGTATTTCCTACCGGAATGATCAGCACGTCCATTTTTGTGTATTTATTGTTTAATTGGGGCCTGCTTGGCGATATGATGATCAACGGCTATTATTTTATCATGAGTGTATATGGTTGGTATATATGGACAAAAAAAGTAGATGCTACCCATGTGACACCGATTAGTAGGACGACTACCAAAGAGAAACAGCAATCAGTCTTTATCTTTTTTGCCACCATTATTTTTGTTTTTATCGTTTATTATTACAGTGATAAATGGAATAATTGGACGGCTTATGTCGATACAGTTACCACAGCAATATTTTTTGTGGGCATGTGGCTTATGGCAAAGAGAAAAATCGAAAACTGGATTTACTGGATTATTGGTGATGTGATTTCAGTTCCCTTATATTTGTACAAGGGACTTGCTTTTACAAGTTTTCAGTATTTAGGATTTACATTTATTGCAATTTACGGCTATTTAGCATGGAAAAAACACTTGAACAGCATCCAGTAAACCTGATTAAGGTGGTATTGTTTGGCCCCGAATCTACGGGAAAGACGACAATGTCAGAATTATTGGCGAAGCATTACGACACTGTTTGGGTGGCAGAGTACGCTCGTGAATATTTGCAAAATAAATGGAATAATGAGCGTAAGACCTGTGAAGATTCTGATCTGATTCCAATTGCTCGAGGGCAGATCGCTTTAGAAAATAAACTGGCCTTAAAAGCAGACAGAATTTTGATTTGTGATACAGATCTATTAGAAACCAAAGTGTATTCTGAAGAGTACTATGGGGGTTTTGTACATCCAGAACTTGATACCTATGCTTTAAAAAATCAATATGATCTTTATCTTTTAACAAATATTGATACACCCTGGGAGGCCGATGACTTAAGAGATCGGCCAGATCAGCGACAAGAAATGTACAATGCCTTTGAAAACACCCTTATAAAATATGACAGGCCTTATATAAAACTGAATGGAGGTATAAAAGATCGTCTGCGAGTGGCAACAAGTGCTATTGATGCCTTATTGGAAAAAAGGAAGAATTTAGATTCTTATTCGAAGGGATTGTAACTGTGTCGGGCTTTATGAAAGACTTATGCTGATGATTGATAAATTGGTAAAGGAAGTATCCTTCACTGCCGTAAGGTCAGGAGGGCCAGGAGGACAACATGCCAATAAAGTCT
>CAYQPI010000176.1:0-2103 GCA_964419405.1 uncultured Flavobacteriaceae bacterium | reverse complement strand
ACTGGTAGACAGAGATACCCTAAGATAGTGTAATAACAGTTAAAACCGAGTTGATTGGATGGACCAAAATGAAGAACATGGCGTAATTGATGACGAGTTACACGAGCATTATAAATTTGTGGCCAGCGATGGGCAAGAGCCTTTGAGGGTGGATAAGTTTCTGATGAATTTCATTGAAAATGCAACGCGTAACAAAATACAACAAGCGGTAAAAGCCGGAAATGTTTTGGTCAATGAAGCTGTTGTAAAATCCAACTATAAAGTTAAAGCAAAAGACATTGTTAGAGTGGTACTTGCACATCCACCGCATAAGAATCTGTTGGTTGCCGAAGACATCGCTTTGGATATTGTTCACGAAGATGAAGCTGTTATTGTGGTGAATAAACCGGCGGGAATGGTGGTTCATCCCGGGCACGGTAATTATAGTGGCACGCTGGTGAATGGTCTTATTCATCATTTTGAGAATTTACCCAATAATAGTTCTGACAGACCAGGCTTGGTGCATCGTATTGATAAAGATACAAGCGGGTTGCTGGTGGTGGCGAAAACTGAATTTGCCATGGCGAATTTAGCCAGCCAGTTTTTTAACAGAACGACAGAAAGATTGTACCTGGCTCTTGTTTGGGGTAGCGTTGAGGAAGATCAAGGAACAATTACAGGAAATATCGGAAGAAGCTTTAAAAACAGACTTCAGATGGATGTTTTTCCTGAGGGTGATTTTGGGAAACATGCCGTTACTCATTACAAAGTAATTGAACGTTTTAGCTATGTTACTTTGGTTGAATGCAAGTTAGAGACTGGACGAACACATCAGATCAGGGCCCATTTTAAGTATTTAGGTCATCCTTTGTTTAATGATGAACGATATGGTGGGAATAAGATCTTAAAAGGAACGACCTACACCAAATACAAGCAGTTTGTAGATAATTGTTTTAAAATATTACCGAGACAGGCTTTGCATGCCAAAACCTTAGGTTTTGAGCATCCAGATTCAAAGCAGCAGCTCTTTTTTAATTCAGAATTACCTGAGGATATGAAACACTGTCTGGATAAATGGAGAAAATACACGATTCATCAACACGATACTTGATCAATATTAAAATCTATAGCCAATGAAAATTGTTATATCCCCTGCCAAATCACTTAATTTTGAAACTGAAGCCTCAACCAGCGAGTTTAGCCAGCCTGTGTTTCTCAAAGAGGCTGAGCGCTTAAGTAAGATCCTAAAGAAGAAATCAGCGAGATCATTGTCTAAATTGATGTCTATTTCTCCAGCTTTAGGGCAATTGAATTATGAAAGAAATCAGGAGTGGTCAAGGCCTTTTGATTTAGATAATGCCAAGCAGTCTGTATTCGCATTTACGGGAGAGGTATATCGAGGATTGGATGTGACGAGTATGAAAGAGGAAGACATTTCTTTTTTACAAGATAAACTTAGGATACTTTCTGGTCAATACGGTATCTTGAAACCCTTGGATTTAATGCAGGCCTACAGACTTGAAATGAGTACAAAATTAAAAGTTGGGGTCAAGCCAAATTTGTACAAATTCTGGGGCTCAAAAATAACAGATGCACTTAATGAGGAGTTAGAAGAAGGAGAATTGTTTGTAAATCTTGCGAGTAATGAATATTTCAAAGTATTGCAACCTAAATTATTGAAAGTACCTGTCATTACACCTGTGTTTAAAGAATTTAAGAACGGAGAGTATAAAGTCGTCATGACCTTTGCCAAATTGGCAAGAGGTCTAATGGTGCGTTATATTGTGGATCATAGAATTGATCGTATTGAAGGACTTAAAGGCTTTAATGTCAATGGCTATGCATATGATGATAACCTATCGACCGAAAATGAATTGATCTTCACCAGATAAGTTATATTTTAATGCTTACCGGGCTGCTTAAGTCGTTGTTTTTGTTGACAGCTACCACGGTGATTCTTTGACCTGATTTGATCTGTTTCTTTAAAAGTATCAGACTTGACTCTCCAGTGAGCTCTATGATTTTTGAATTATTATTGATATCTGGCTTTTCATTATCCTCAAATAGGAATACCAAAAACTTGACAGCCTGGTATTCGATATGTTCAGGCGTGATGTCCCATTG
>CAYQPI010000175.1:0-9727 GCA_964419405.1 uncultured Flavobacteriaceae bacterium | reverse complement strand
AACCTATGGGCTGTTATGAAGACATTGACCATGCCGATTATTTTATCACTTGGGGAAATAATATGGCAGAAATGCATCCGGTCCTATTCTCAAGGATGTTGGACCAACAGCTAAAAAGAGGTGCGAAAATTATTGATTTTGCCACTAGAACCACTCGTTCGAGTACAGCCTCTGACAGGTCAATTCTATTTCATCCTCAAACTGACCTTGCTGTGGGAAATGCCATTGCATATGAAATTATCAATAATGGATGGATCAATGAAAAGTTTGTTGAAGATCATTGTACTTTTAACAAAGGGCTGACCAATATAGGATATGGAACAGAGGATAAATTTAATTTTGCGGATAAACCGGAGAAAATTGACTTTGCTGCCTACAAAGAATTTTTGAATGACTATAGCCCCGAAAAGGTTTCTGGAATGTCAGGCGTATCTGTCAAGGATATTAAGTTTTTAGCCAATCTTTATGGCGACCCGAATAAAAAAGTTGTTTCCTTTTGGTGTATGGGTGTCAATCAACATACCAGAGGCACCTGGATGAACAATCTTATCTATAATATTCATTTACTGACAGGGAAAATTTCCCAGCCCGGAAATGGTCCCTTCTCTTTAACAGGGCAGCCAAGTGCATGTGGAACCGCCAGAGAAGTCGGAACTTTTACCCACAAGCTTCCCAAAGGAGTTGTAACTAATGAAAAAAACAGGGAATTCGCGGCAAAAATATGGAAAGTGCCAGTCGATAGAATTCCGGCCAAACCCACCTATCATGCCACTGAAATGTTCAGAGCGCTCGACAGGGGTGATATTAAATTCTTATGGACTCAAGTCACCAATCCTTTGGTTTCCTTACCAAATGTTGGCAGATTTACCAAGGGTGCCGAAAAAGAGGATCGCTTTATCGTGGTTTCAGATGTATTTCCAACACCAACATCAGATGTAGCTGATGTGATTTTACCCGCAGCCTGGCATATTGAAAAAACAGGAATGTATGGAAATTCTGAAAGGAGAACCCAGTATTGGAGTAAAATGACAGAACCGCCTGGCGAGGCGATGCCCGATGCATGGCAGACCATTGAAGTAGCTAGAAGAATGGGCTTTGAAGAGCTCTTCCCCTACTCTGAAGAGAATCATGCCGAAGAAATATTTAATGAATATCGACAGTTTCACGAAGGTAAAAAACATGGCATGGCTCCCTTAGAGGTTCTAAAAGAAAGAGCTGGTGCTATTTGGCCTTTTGTCGATGGCAAAGAAACAAAATGGAGGTATAACGCCACCTACGATCCAGCCTGTGAAAACGGTAAGCAATTTGATTTTTATGGAAAACCTGAAGGCAGGGCTGTTATTTGGCAACGTCCCTATGAACCACCAGCAGAGGCGCCGGATAACGAATATCCATTATGGTTAAATACAGGAAGGGTCATAGAACACTGGCACACAGGGTCTATGACAAGAAGGATTCCGGTACTCCATCAGGCTGTACCAAATGCCTATGTTGAATTACATCCGGATGATGCAGCAGCCTATGGCATTGTTAATGGCGAACGCGTCAAAGTTATTTCAAGAAGAGGAACCACTGTATTACCAGCCTCGATTAATGAAAGAGGTTTGCCTACAAAAGGGCAGGTTTTTGTGCCATTTTTTGACGAAAACATGATGATCAATGATACGACCCTTGACGCCTTTTGCCCTATATCCAAAGAACCGGATTATAAAAAATGTGCCGTAAAAATTGAAAAAGCCTAATTAGGATAAGATTATGAAAAGATTATTCATCATATTTTTATTCACCATCCTCCTGGCCACCACCATTGGTATTTGGAGTTATAGTTATTTTGAATCTCATGAAGAAGCTACTATTGAGACCAGTAGGATTCAGGAATATTCTACGATTCCTTCAGAATCAGGGATGTTTGAGAGATCTGAATTTGCCATGGAGTATGCAAATATGCCCTTAGATCAGGATCATCAAAGAAGCTTAAAAGACTATTATAATAACAGAGCCTTTTATGGAGCTCCCCCTACTGTTCCTCATCCAATTGAAGAAGGAAGCATCGGTGCAAAAGATTGTTTAAAATGCCATCAAAACGGAGGTTTTGTAGATAAGTTTCAGGCCTATACGCCCGTCACTCCGCATCCTGACAAAGCAAATTGTGTTCAATGTCATGTGCAGGTAAAAACAACATCTTTTTTTGTACCCTCATCATGGGTTTCAAATTCGGCTCCGCATACGGGCAATCAAGCGCTTAAAGGAAGTCCTCCAACCGTACCTCATTCATTGCAATTGAGAGAAAATTGCCTTTCTTGTCATGCCGGTCCGAGCGCTGTAAAAGAGATCAGAACAACACATCCTGAGAGAGTAAATTGCAGACAGTGTCACGTGATCAATGAGAAAAAGACAACTGATATTGGAACATTTAAAAGAGAAATAAAATAACAACTATGCTTAGAGTTTCACAGTTAAAATTATTGGCTATTTCAGTATTGATTCTTGCCTCTGCATGTAAGGGTAAGAAAAAAGAATACCATAGTTTAGTTGAAAAAATTGAGGCCAAAAGTGTTCCCTATCAACGAGATAGTATTCAGAACAGTCAAAAGTTTGATCATGCTGAACTGGTTAAAATAGATGAAAACAATATTCATTTTTATATACAGAATCGAAAAGCGAATATCAGGTCTTATGCCTGTAATGAGTGTCATAGCAAACCACTTGAACAACTTCATAAAGAAGGGCTGGGCCAAAAGGCTCATTGGGACGTAACCATTAACCATGCCGACACCAAAACCATGTCTTGTACCTCATGCCATAACGGCAACGACATGAATAACCTGCAAAGTATTACCGGAGATCCTATTGATTTTAATCACAGTTATAAACTTTGCAGTCAATGTCATCACAGCCAGGTCAAAGATTGGATTGGAGGGGCTCATGGCAAAAATATTAGTGGATGGAAAAGCGAACGAGTATCAAAACTGTGTGTTGAATGTCATAATCCGCATCAGCCTCAGATTGCGAAAAGATGGCCCTCAAGATATAATGCTACCATGGTAGATGAACGTAAATAAACAGGCTTAAAAAAATATGATAAACAAAGACATAAAAAAGTGGTTTACATTGGACCTAGGTCAGAAAAAAGAGAAAAAATGTGGTTGCTCTGGTCAATCCTGTGACAGTACTCCTTCAAAACCAAAAGACGGTTTTGATCAGGTATTCGACGTAAACATGAATAGAAGACAGGCCTTTAGAAAATTGACGGCAGGGCTGTTAATTGGTGCAGGTGCCGCAAACGCTTCTTGCTCCGTCGCTGCCGATGACACGCATAAAGAAAAGTCTGAAATTGAATGGGAAGAATATTTTAAGGGAAACTATAAACTGATGTCTGAGGATGAAAAAGACAATACTGTCAACAGGTTAGTGAGATCTTATGAATTGCGAACCGGGAAGAAAATAAATATCTCTTCGCAAGATGCCGATCCCGATGTACTCTTCGGTTACGCCTTTAATATATCAAAATGTCAGGGCTATATGGATTGTGTAAATGCCTGTGTTGAAGAAAACAACCAGGATCGCAGTTCTGAAATGCAATATATACGCATACATGAAATGAATGACGGGCAGGGTCTCAATTTTGGCGAGGCAGATGATACCTATTATCACGAGGTTCCGGCAGCGGGTCATTTTTATATGGGTACCCAATGTTATCATTGTGACAACCCTCCATGTATTGAAGTTTGTCCTGTAGAAGCTACCTGGAGAGAAGAAGATGGTTTGGTAGTTATTGATTATGACTGGTGTATCGGATGTCGTTATTGCATGGCAGCCTGCCCTTATGACGGTAGAAGGTTCAATTGGAATACCCCCCAGGTACCAGAAGAAGAAGTCAATAAAAATCAACATTATCTTGGAAACAGGCTAAGAAAAAAAGGTGTCATGGAAAAATGCACTTTTTGTATCCAAAGAAGCCGGGCTGGTAATAACCCTGCCTGTGTGGATGCCTGTCCTACGGGAGCTCGAATTTTTGGAAACTTGCTCGATCCCGAAAGCGAAATAAGGTGGGTACTGGCTAATAAAAAGGTGTTCAGATTGAAGGAAGACCTTGGAACAGAACCTAAGTTTTGGTATTATATGGATTAATCTTTGGAATAGAATAAGATGAAGGTATTTAGAAAATTAGTAAAAGACAGTATCGTATATCTCACACACGGAGGTATTTATTACCATATTTGGATGGCGGTTCTTACGGCCCTGATGCTCGTAGGTATGTACTGTTATTTTTTACAGCTGGAGCACGGTTTGAGTGTAACAGGTATGAATGACCGCATTAGCTGGGGATTGTATATTTCTAATTTCACATTTTTGGTTGGGGTTGCAGCGGCGGCAGTAATGCTGGTGCTACCAACGTATATTTTACACGATATTGATTTTAAACAGGCAGTACTCATTGGAGAAGGCATGGCAGTGGCAGCACTCCTGATGTGTCTGGCATTTGTCGTTGCTGATATGGGCGGGCCTGCGCGACTCTGGCATATTATTCCTTTTATTGGCGTTTTTAATTTTCCGAATTCCATGCTTACCTGGGATGTCTTGGTGTTAAATGGCTATTTATTCATCAACCTTTCCATACCTTTTTATATTCTATTTCAACGTTATCAGGGTAAAACTCCCAATCCTAAAATTTATATACCTGGTGTGATTATATCTGTATTTTGGGCTTTTGCCATTCATTTGGTCACGGCGTTTTTATACCAGGGCTTACAGGCGAGACCATTTTGGAACAATGCCTTGTTAGGTCCAAAATTTTTGGCCTCTGCTTTTGCTGCAGGTCCATCCCTGATCATCATTGCACTCGCCGTTATCAGAAAGTTTACAGATTTTAAGATCGAAGACAAGACCATCAAGAAAATTGCCATGGTGGTCACCGTTGCAGCTCAGATCAACCTGATCATGTTAATCTCTGAATTGTTTAAAGAATTCTATGCCCCTACACACCACAGTGAAAGTGCTTATTATTTATACTTTGGCTTACATGGAAAATCTAAATTAGTACCCTGGATCTGGACAGCAATCTCCATGAATGTCATCGCCACTGTTACCCTTACCTTTCATAAGTTGAGAAATAATCTAACTATTTTATACATAGCCTGTGGACTCTTGTTCTTAGCAATCTGGATAGAAAAAGGCTTTGGTCTTATCGTACCCGGATTTATTCCTGGACCCTGGGGAAAAATAGCTGAATATTTCCCGACCATGGTAGAAGTGGGTGTCACCATAGGAATTTGGGCTATGGGTGCCTTTATATTCTCCATTCTTGCACGCACCGGTATTGCCATTGAAATGGGAATACTTACCTTTAAGAAAAAGTCGTAAGTCTGTTTGAACTTAATCATTTTATTATGTGCTCTCAATGAAAATAAATGAAGGAATTCGTTTATATTTACATCAAATTGCAATCCATATCTAACTGGTAATTCATGATTTCCAAGAAAACAAAATACGGTCTAAAAGCCCTGACCTACATTGCCCGAAATAACGATCGAATGATCCCTATTGCCCAAATAGCGGAAGAAGAAAATATACCTCATAAATTTTTAGAAAGTATTTTATTGCTTTTGAGAAAATCTGGTTTCTTAGGTTCGAAAAAAGGCAAAGGCGGTGGATATTACCTGTTGAAGGAAGCTTCAGAAATTTACATGACGGAAGTAATGCGTATTCTCGAAGGCCCTATCGCACCTGTGGCCTGCGTGAGTTTAAACTACTACGAAAAATGCGATGATTGCAATGATGAAACCACGTGTAGCCTGAATAAACTTATGATTCAGGTGCGTGACGCCAACCTTCACGTCTTTAGAAATACTACTCTTGAAGATTTGAAATAATCAAAATTTAACAATTAAAAAGTTGCAACTGATGAATATTTTTCTACATTTGCATTATTATCCTAGTAATCCGATAGGAATTGTTGTTAAAGTTTGTTAAAATATGTTAGTTGATAAATTATACGCGTCAAAATCTCAAGAGAATGATTCTCACGGTAAAAGTGTGGTCAAGGCCATCAGCTGGAGAATTATTGGAACAATTGATACCATCCTGATTTCTTGGTGGCTCACAGGTACCCTATCAGTGGCCCTATCAATTGGCTCCATAGAGATTTTTTCAAAATTCATTCTTTATTACGGACACGAAAGATTGTGGAATTTAATTAAATGGAAGTAAAATGAAACCAGCGATCAAGAATTTAGATTTGGCCAGAGCCAATGTATTTCTAAAAGACTTAGAACCCTTTCAAATTATTGAATGGACAATGCAATTTGCCAAAAACCCAATGCTGACCACAAATTTTGGCCCTTATGCCGCGAGTCTGGTTCACGCTGTAAATCAGCTTGACAAAAATATTCCTGTGATTTGGTGTGACACGGGTCATAATACCTCTCAAACCTATGGGTTTGCTCTAAATCTAATCGACAGATTTGGTTTGAACATGCACATTTATAAACCACTGCCATCTTCAAAATACAACAATATTGAAACTGGTATTCCATTCATTGACACGCCTGAACATAAACAGTTCACAGAAGAGGTGAAACTGGAACCATTTAGAAGAGCTCTTGCTGAGCATAGTCCTGATGTATGGTTTACAAATCTCAGATCAGACCAGAGCGAGCACCGAAGCACTTTAGATATTCTACACTTGAGTAAAGAAGGTATCTTAAAGGTGAGTCCCTTCTTTCATCATTCAGAGTTTGACTTAGAGCTTTACTTGCAAGAATATGGTTTACCTAATGAAAAGCGCTACTACGACCCCACAAAAGTACTGGCAAAAAGAGAATGTGGATTGCACTTATAACTAATTACTAAAAAAAATCAAATGTTAAGTTTTAGAACTGAAATCGAAAACCCCCTAGTTCAAAAAGATATTATAGAATTGGATAAAAAGATCCAATTGTACCAAAATGGAAAAATTGACGAAGATGGATTCAGGTCACTTAGATTGGCCCGTGGAATTTATGGTCAACGACAAGAAGGGGTGCAAATGATCAGAATTAAACTTCCCTTTGGAAGATTAAGTTCGGAACAATTACATAGAATTGCAGATGTATCTGATGAGTACTCCACTGGTAGATTGCATATTACGACCAGACAAGACATTCAGATTCACTATGTGAGTCTTGATCGTACACCTGAATTATGGGCAGATCTTGAAAAAAGTGATATTACACTAAGAGAAGCCTGTGGAAATGCTGTGAGAAACGTAACAGCTAGTGAAACTGCAGGAATTGACCCAGAAGAGCCCTTTGATGTAACCCCTTACGCAGATGCTGTATTTAAATTCTTTTTAAGAAATCCGATTTGCCAGGAACTTGGAAGAAAATTTAAGATATCCTTTTCATCAAGTGACAAAGATACTGCCCTAAGTTTTATTCATGACCTTGGCTTTATTGCCAAAACCAAAATAGTAAATGGCGAGGAAATTAGAGGATTCAAAGTGATGATGGCAGGTGGTCTAGGTGCTCAACCAAGACAGGCAGATGTGGTTTTTGAATTTTTAACCACTGACAAAATAATCCCTTTTATAGAAAGTACCTTAAGAATCTTTGACAGATATGGAGAACGAAACAGGAGAGCTAAGGCAAGGCTAAAACACTTAATTTTAAAGATTGGTCTTGACAAATTTCTCGACTTGATCAGGGAAGAGGAAAAGGCCAATTCTGCTGATCGTGTTACTATTGATGGCCATGCAAATGTCAAAACATTCGTTCAAAAAGAATTGCCTTTGGAGCCGGTGACCATATTAGATGAATTTGCTTTTAACAACTGGAAAGAAACCAATGTTTTTGAGCAAAAGCAAGAGGGAAGGTATGCCATAGGAATTAAAGTACGATTGGGTGATTTTTACACTGATAAGGCAAGACTATTGGCTGATTTGATTAGAGATTATGCTCAGGATGAATTAAGACTTACTATTAATCAAGGCATCTTGATCAGGGATGTTCAGGAAGAATTTTTGCCGTTTTTCTATGAAAAATTAAGCGAATTAGGATTTACAGATATTGGTTATGAAAGTACCTTAGACATTACATCATGCCCTGGAACTGACACCTGTAACCTGGGAATTGCCAGCAGTACAGGATTGGCAAGAGAATTGGAACGAACCCTGGCAGAGGAATTTCCTATGTATGTTCAAAATAAAGATATCTCTATTAAACTAAGTGGCTGTATGAATGCCTGTGGTCAACACAGCATTGCGCAAATTGGTTTCTATGGAATGTCTATGAAAAAAGGAAATCATGTGATCCCGGCATTTCAGGTATTATTGGGTGGTGGCTCTTTAGGAGACGGACAAGGAAGATTCTCTGACAAGATTATTAAGATCCCAAGTAAACGAGGCCCTGATGCCTTACGATTATTGATATTTGATTATGAAGACAACAAACTGAATGATCAGAATTTCACAGCCTATTACCTGGAAAAAGGGAAAAATCATTTCTATCAGCTATTAAAACCATTGGCGGATATGACTGAAATCAATAAAGACTTGTTTATAGATTGGGGTCATAACGAAAATTACATCAAAGCGATTGGAGTTGGAGAATGTGCTGGAGTGGTTATTGACTTGGTAAGTACCTTACTTTTTGAAAGTGAAGAAAAACTGGAGAATGCGAAATTGAATGTAGCAGATCAAAAATGGTCCGATAGTATCTACCACAGTTATGCCGCAATTGTAAACACAGCGAAAGCAGTGTTAATTGGTGAAAATATCAAGACCAATACACAGGCAGGTATCATCAAAGATTTTGATCAATACTTTACGGAGAGTGGTTTGATTCAAATGGATGGTTCTTTGGCAGATTTGGTATATGAAATCCAAAACAATAAGCCTTCAGAATTCTTTGCTAAAAAGTATTTATCCGATGCTCAAAAATTCTATGAATTGGTGGATACCCTTAGAACAAATGCCTTAAAAGATGAAGCCTAGACCTCAATTGACATTGGTGGGTGCAGGCCCAGGTGATCCTGATTTGATCACCATAAAGGCTGTGAAGGCATTGGAATCTGCAGATGTTGTTCTGTATGACGCTTTGGTAAATCCCGTCTTGCTTGAATACGCGAATCAGGCGAAAAAAATATTCGTTGGAAAAAGAAAAGGGTTTCATCGTTTCACCCAGGATGAAATAAATAAAAAAATAGTTGAAAACGCCTTAGAACACGGGCATGTAATAAGGCTGAAGGGAGGAGATCCCTTTGTTTTCGGAAGAGGTTCAGAAGAAACTGATTATGCAGAAAAATTTGGCATTCCTACTCATATAGTGCCTGGAATTTCATCCAGTAGCGCAGTTCCCTCGAGTATAGGTATTCCACTTACCAAAAGAGGTGTGTCAGAAAGTTTTTGGGTAATTACGGGTTGCACATCCAGCAGACAACTCAGTCTAGACGTTGGATTGGCGGCCCAGTCTTCTGCAACAATTGTCATTCTAATGGGAATGAACAAACTGGCTGAAATAATTTCAATTTTCCAAGCTCTAGGAAAGGACAGTTTACCTGCAGCAGTTATTCAAAACGGGACCTTGCCGTCTCAAAAATCTGTTATTGGTCAGGTCGATACCATCCAGGAACTCGTAAGGGAAAATGAATTGTCTTCTCCTGCGATTATCATTTTTGGAGAGGTGGTGCATAGTGGCTCAGCACTTCAGAAAAAAGTGGAGGAAATTACCCTTGACTATGCCAGTTGATA
>CAYQPI010000174.1:0-4731 GCA_964419405.1 uncultured Flavobacteriaceae bacterium | reverse complement strand
GAAAACCCTAAAATAGCTTTCAAAAATTCAATTAAACACCAAAGAAAAACGGTTGAGGACAGATTAAACTGCCATCAACCGTTTTGTTTTTAACTAATTCGAATTCAGAATTCTGTCTTATTGTTTGTTAAAATCAACACTTGGCTCCTCCAAAGTATTCATGCCGTAGATTTAACTGAATTCTAAGAACCAGTATCAAAGCAGCGTTTAACTTTTAAAAACGAATTACTTCTTTTGGAGTTTCCTTCATTGTACCAACCCTTTAACCAAATTAATACAACAAAGCTGTGTTTAAACCGACATTAACTACCATTATATAATTTGTTTGTAGAATTCCTGCGACATCATCTCGGGTAGCTACCCAATGCCTCTCAGGCTTAAGTTTTGAGTTATTTATTTTCTTGACGCAAAATTTTCTCCATTTTACGCCCTTTGGCCAATTCATCAATTAGCTTCTCCATCTGTCTGCATTGTTTATACAATTCAAATTCGTCTTCAATTTCTTCAATCCGATATCCGCAAACGACTCCCTTGATCATATGGGCGTTTGGATGTATGTTCGCTTTTTGAAAAAATGTTCTAAAGGTTGCCTTTTCATCGATCATGGCCTGTAAGTCATCTTCATCATAACCAGTGAACCATTTCATCACCTGCCTCATTTCTTCTTCAGTTCTACCATTTTTCTCCAATCTATTCAGGTATAGAGGATAAATGGATGCAAAAATCATGTTGGCGAGTTTTTCGTTTTTTTCGGCTGTAACTTTCATTTTTAAAGGTTTTGAATTGTTGCATTAGTTGATTTGATTTAAAAATTAATAGAATTCTCCATACTTGATTTTCAAACCCAGATCGATGCTAAAAATATAAAATACATGCTTCTTTGCACACTTAATCCACAATTTTTAACATACTAACGAATCTCTTTTCACCACCTACTGACCACTTTTATCCTTGCTTTTGGGTTTTTATCCCCCCTCGGGTCTATAGCAATATTTTCATTTACATCTACAAATATTGGAATACCAGACGCTTTCAAACAGAGATCAATATTATTGTCATTATCCCCTAAATCAGCTAATTCAAAGGGAGCTATAGTCAAGGTATCCATTCCTTGAACCATAGTTACCTCAAATCCGTTTAATTCATTCTGACCAAGCTCATTCCCATTCAGAGCTCGAACACCTCCTGCCCAAACGGCCCGAACAACCATGTTTGTCTCGTCTTTTGGACAATCACAACCCCTTCCTTTTTCTACATAAGGATAGTCTTTATCAAATGTAAAAAATTCTGCATAGCTCAAAACAGGCCCATCTTCCAAAGGAATTACACTTACAGTCTGACCTCTGTAATTTTGACCGCTACGACTCATCAGGTCTCCTATAATTTCCACTTTTATCGGTTCATTATCCGGATAATCTCCATATTCACCTACCAATAAGACGGTCCTGAGTTCAAACTCTTCATTTGCAGGAAGCAATGTTACAACATCAGGGAAATGCGTATACCCTTTCTCGGTTATAATTTCAAAATCTGCAGCATCCAAGGTCTCTGGATCTACCTCCTGAGAAAACACCAAAGGCATACCATCTTTACCCGGCGCACTCCAGGAAATGACAATTGAAGCCCAAGGCAGTTGATTATCCAAGCCAAAGAAGGCTGAGATCAAATGGGCTTCTCTTTTTTTGTCAATGGCAGGTATAGATGCTGACAATTTTATTTCCGGAGCTTGATAACGAATCAACATGACGACCAAACTGATCATAAAAATGACGCAGCCAAGCACTACCAAGATACGTTTTGATGCTTTTTTCATAAGGAGGATTTTTTGGAATTTATTGACAGCAAAAACAATATGACAGCTAAGGGAATAAAGACATAGTTCACAACCCCGCCTGGCGCTGTTCCAGTTGTTTCGATAGGTTTAAAAATTCCCAATAGAAAACGCATTACATATTCAAGAAAAATAAAAATATACATTAATGGGATTAGTGACTTGTATTTCCAACTGACAATCACATAGAATATTCCCATAATTAATTGAGATAAACCCCATAATGAAAAAACCAGAATAACCGTATTTGCACCTTCATCTGTAAAAGTATCAAGTGGAATCGTTGCAATGCTTTGAGCACCTCCGTCAGGTGCAAACATATGAATCAGGCTTCTTACAAGGGTCATAATGGTGAACAAGTAGAAAAAATACAAGGATATCTTTCTTCCTGTGTAATTGTCATTAAATTCTTTTGGTAAAACCTTCATTTGTTTTATGAATTGCAGATATTTCAGTTGTTTCTATTGTAGTTCATCTATAGCTCTAAAAGCTTCTTCTATGGCTGCCTGTGTGTATGCCGAAGCAGCCGCATCGCAATTGGCAATACTTATATTTCCGATGGCTTGCCGTGCAATTTCATGAGGAGCTTCCCCTTCTTTGTATTTTTTATCCCAAAGATCAAGATAGCCATAAGAATAGCCGTGAGACCATCTGTTTACGGTTATGGCCAATATATCTTCAGTTACATCAAACCCAGCAGGCCCTAATAAGCCATCCAGGACAGTCCTCACTTCTCTTTCAAAATCCTCGAATTTGAGTTCATAAAGGGTCATTCTGGCACCCCTGAGCTGCTCATGAATAGGAATATTGCGTTTTGGTGGTTCCATCATTCCCCAAAACATTAAAGGTACGGCCTCATTTTTATTGTAATCAGGCTGATAACCAACCGTTTCAACCCCTTTGGTCATAAACACCTTGGCATGCATTCGACCCGGGCAGTAGGCTCCGGAGATACCTAGTTCATCAAGCGCCTTACTGTTTTTAACCAGCACATTGGTCACCAGCATTGGATGTTTTACCTGGTAACGTAGTGCGTTTTTTTGGGGAACGGAAATTTCTGGGCAGATATGAGGAATAATTGAATGATAGCAAGCTAAAACACTATGTTTAGATCTAATGCCTGTTGTTTTTCCATTTTTAACATAATGAATCGCTACACCATCATCCTCATTCCTTACATGTACCACCGTAGATGACAAACGAATATTGATCAAATTACCTGACACATCAAGTTTTGAATAATCAAGCTTCTCCGTTGCGATTGTTCTCGCATCAGCTCCAGGACAGACTTCAGGTCGTAAGGAACACACTAGCAAGCGTGCAATAGTTGCATTGCCATCAGGAAACATGGCCACCTCTTCTGACTCTTCATTACCTACAACTTTAGAAGCTGATTCGCCCAATCTATGAGCACCAGGAAGCCAGGCAGAAAGTGCTTCTGCCACTGACAAGCTATGCGGCTGAACACCCCAGTAGCCATCTGTCGCTTTGATAAAAAGTTCTATCACCTCTTTGGGCAACTTACAATACTTCTCTAAAAAATCGGTATAACTTGTTTTGTAAAGAACCTTCTCAATCTCTTGCTCCGAAAGCCCTTCAAGCACATTTTGATCATCCTCATAAAAAGTTTTCAGCGCCTGAATCGATTTCTCACTCAAAGGGAATTTATCAATTTGATCCAGCACGTTCTCATTTCTGCTATACATAGAAAAACCGGGAACAAGAATGTTATTCCCATAGGTATCCTCGTCAAACCAAATAGCAGGTTTGTCATTTCCATAATCAAACTCAAGTTTTTTGTGCAACGTATGTACATCAATTCCTAATTCCATCAAAAATTCAAGAACTGATGAACCAAATGAGGTATATTCTAAATTCATTGTGCCACCCCAGGACAAACGCATAGCTGATGATTGATTGAACTCATTTCGTTTTGCATGACCACCAAAATCATCATGGTTATCGAGTATCAGAATTTTCGACTCCTTGCCGAATTTCTTGCGATATTCATAAGCTGCAGAAAGGCCACTGATACCTGCCCCCACAACAACAAGGTCATAATATTCGTCTGTATTAACAGCATTCTCAAATTTAATTCCTTCCCTGGCCAAAGCATGTGCAGTTTCGTAAGAACCTTCATGTGAACCGCGCATTCCTGTTTTCAGTGGAGGGTAATAATCCTTTGGCAGCTCATTTCCTTTTGAATCAATAAGACATGAGGTAGGTAGAGTTAACCCTAAAGAAGCTAATGCAACTGCCTGAATGAAATCTCTTCGAGCAATTTCTTTGTTCATACCTAATTGCTCATCTGTTTTTTTCATAATTTTATTTGTTGAAAGTTAAGTTTGGAAACAATGCTCATTGTTGAACCTAAAAATGAATCTTAATTTTTAAGCCATTCATCTCAATCGCCACATTTCTAATGTACAAAGATTCATGAAAACGACCTAACAAGGTATTGTTTATACCGGGCATCACATTACAATTGTGTACATCATTGATTTATTAGTTTATATTAGCTATCATTTATCTCAATTTAAAAGAATGTTAGGAGTATTAATGGCTCTCACCTTTTCATGGCTGCTTCTTTGGTTTTTCTCGAAGGAACAAATAACAGCATTGGGTATTTTACCTAATGGTATGCGCTTACGAGAGTTTTCTGCAGGATTACTCATCATGGCCTTATTTTGCGTGATCAATCTTTTAGGACAGTCTTATTTCAAAGAAATTTTCTATGTCAGAAACCCTGACTATGGTTTTATGGAAAGTTTGGATGCTATATGGTGGACATTTAAAGCCGCCATGTTGGAAGAAATCATTTTCAGAGGAGCCATTTTATACCTGCTGATCAAAAGAATAGGCATCAATTGGGCCTGCATACTTAGCGCCATTGCATTTGG
>CAYQPI010000173.1:0-49739 GCA_964419405.1 uncultured Flavobacteriaceae bacterium | reverse complement strand
TATTCAACGGTTCAAAACTGGTTCCCAGGTGATGCTGAAGGAAAAGGTGGGGTGTATAATTTTGTAACCAAAAGAGGCATCTGCCATGAGAATTCAAAAATATCATGGACTCAGGTTGAGACTGGTAGTGCAGTTACCTGGAAATATCCTAGTTGCGTATTAAAAGGTAATAATTCAGTTGGTGAATTTTATTCCATTGCTGTTACCAATCATTTCCAGCAGGCGGATACTGGTACAAAAATGGTTCACTTAGGAAAAAATACAAAGAGCACTATTATTTCAAAAGGAATTTCTGCGGGTAAATCTCAAAACTCTTATCGAGGGCTGGTACAAGTGGGTTCAAGAGCAGAAAATGCCAGAAACTTTTCTCAATGTGATTCTTTATTGATGGGCAATGAATGTGGGGCACATACCTTTCCATACATTGAAGCCAAGAATAAATCAGCTCAAATAGAACACGAGGCAACCACGAGTAAAATTGGAGAAGATCAACTGTTTTACTGTAACCAACGAGGAATAGACACTGAAAAAGCTATCGCCTTGATTGTGAACGGTTTTAGCAAAGAAGTTTTAAACAAACTTCCTATGGAATTCGCCGTAGAGGCTCAAAAATTATTGGAAATTTCTCTAGAAGGATCAGTTGGATAGGTCATTTCAAAATACTTAATAAAAACAAACGAATAAAATAGTTAGAAGTCTGGTGGTTGAACTAGCTGGAGTTCGCAAAAAATATAACAATGCTTAAAATAAACAATCTACACGCTGGTATAGAAGACAAAGAAATCTTAAAAGGGATTGATTTAGAGATCAAACCAGGAGAGGTTCATGCCATTATGGGGCCAAATGGTTCTGGTAAAAGTACGCTTTCTTCTGTTATTGCCGGAAATGAGACGTATGAAGTCATGGGAGGGGATATTGAATTTCAAAATGAAAGTATTCTAGAATTAGCTCCTGATGAAAGAGCCCATAAAGGAATCTTTATGTCTTTTCAGTACCCTGTTGAAATTCCTGGTGTGACAACTACGAATTTTGTGAAAACTGCCATCAATGCAAAAAGAAAAGCCCAGGGCTTAGAAGACCTACCTGCGAAAGACATGTTAAAAAAGATTAGAGAAAAGTCTGAACTTTTAGAAATGGACAGAAAATTTCTTTCACGATCGTTGAATGAAGGGTTTTCTGGTGGAGAAAAAAAACGTAATGAAATTTTTCAAATGGCCATGCTTGAGCCAAGCTTGGCAATTCTTGATGAGACTGACTCTGGTTTAGACATCGATGCCTTGAAAATAGTTGCAAATGGTGTAAACAAATTGAAAAGTGAAGACAATGCTGTGATCGTTATTACGCATTACCAAAGGCTTTTAGATTATATCGTTCCTGATTTTGTTCATGTGTTACACGATGGTAAAATCGTAAAATCAGGAGGAAAGGAACTAGCCCATGAGCTGGAAGATAAAGGATACGATTGGTTGAAATAGGGATTTGATATGGATTTAAAAGAAAAATTAGTGACCTCTTTTATGGCCTTTGAGAACAGAGGCAATGTTGATCTGGATTCAAAAGTTCATGGTCTCAGAACTGAGGCCATAGAACAATTTGAGAGAGAAGGGTTTCCAAGCAGAAAAAATGAGGAATGGAAATACACCTCCTTAAAAAGTCTGATTAATAATGACTATAGTGTTTTCCCAAAAGGTGATGCCACAGTTGAATTTAAAGAAGTAAAGCATTATTTCTTGCATGAAATCGAATCATATAAGATTGTATTCATCGATGGCGCTTATAGTTCTTTTTTATCTGACACGACTCATGAGGGTGTTGACATCTGTATTTTGTCATCTGCCCTAAAACAACCAAAATACAAAATGGTCATCGACCATTACTTTGGCACAGTTGCTTCTAAAAGTGATAGTCTTACCTCATTGAATACGGCCTTTTCAAAAGAAGGAGTATTCGTGAATATTCCGAAAAGTGTCGTATTGCCTAAACCAATTCAGATCCTTCATTTTTCAACAGGTACCGAGAAAGAAATCATGCTCCAGCCCAGAAATCTAATCGTTGTGGGTGAAAACTCACATGCTCAGATTTATGAAAGGCACCAAAGCCTAAGCGACAATTCAGTATTGACCAATTCGGTTACAGAAGTATTTGCACATAAAAGAGCCATTGTTGACATGTATAAAATTCAAAATGACAGAAAGACTTCTTCATTAATTGATAATGTCTATGTACAGCAGAAAGACAATAGCATTGTTTCTGTCAACACCTATTCTTTTGGAGGTAAAATAACAAGAAACAATCTTGAATTTCATCAGGAAGGAGAACATATTACTTCCAACCTGAATGGCATTTCAGTAATTGGAGAAAAACAACATGTTGACAACCACACACTTGTTCATCATAAACAAGAAAATTGTGAAAGTCACGAATTATATAAAGGAATATATGATGATAGTGCAACTGGAGTTTTTAATGGAAAAGTAATCGTGGACAAACTTGCCCAGAAAACAAATGCCTACCAACAAAATGATAATATTCTAATTGGGGACAAATCAAGTATTAACGCAAAGCCTCAACTCGAAATATTTGCAGATGATGTAAAGTGTTCACATGGCTGTACTATCGGTCAGCTAGATGACAGTGCCTTGTTCTACCTGCAATCGAGAGGAATTCCTAAAAAAGAGGCAAAAGCCTTGATGCTTTTTGCCTTTTGTAACGATGTGGTTGAAAAAATCAAGATTCCAGGACTTAAACCCAGAATCAATAAAATTCTCGCTGAAAAATTGGATGTAGAGCTGGGAATGGACTTATAGATAATTATAAAAGGCCGGAGTTTGTTTGCTTTATGGCCTTTTCATTCTTTTCATCTATCCATTTTTGACCCTTCATTTTACGCATTATATTATCGAGATTTCTCATAATAAACACGTTGTAAATTGCCCTTGACAGATTCTTCGGGTTTCTGGCAAGTGAACGCATGCTCATAGAAAACCCAGGAGTCACATAACGCATATAATGCCAATATCCCTCTGGCATATACAATACATTTCCGTGCTCCAATTTGGCTTTAAATCCCCGGGCATTTTTAAGGGCCGGCCATTTGTCAAAATCTGGATCTGAAAAATCAATTGACTCATGGGTAATTAATGAATGAGGAATTTTATACAAATGTTTCTTCTCTTCGTAAGGAAATAATATACACTCTTTTTTTCCCTGAAAATGAAAGTGAAGAATGTTGGCCAGGTCAATATCATGGTGCATGAAGGTATAAGAATTTTCACCTCCAAAAAAAAGCATCGGTAGCGATTTCATCAAACGCAGTCCCAGGTCCGGAAAGTCAAAATCTTTTTGTAATTCTGGAACTTCTTTGAGCACATTGTATAAAAAGATTCGATAACGTGTAGGCTCTTTTTGGAGCAAATCAACATAATCACTCATGCTCATTTCCTTATGAGGTTCATTAAAACCATCCTTGTAATCTACGGGCCTGTCATCGTAAAGAGGCACAATTTTATCTCCAATTTTCTGTTTGAAATAATCAAAATTCCAGTGTTGTGTTGCCGGCCAATGATTCACCATTTCCTCAATAATCAATGGTTTTTGAGGTTTGACATACAGGTTTACAAAATCTGTTTTTGAAATATTTTTAACGCGTTGAACCGGTGTAAGATTTAATTTCATTATTGACAAGGATTCAAGAAATGCTGGCTATTACTTCTTTTAAAAATTCATTTACATCAAAAGTGGGATCACCAGTAAGTCCAGTTCTTACAACAATTAGATCCTTACTCGGAATAATGAAAACATACTGTCCTTTAAAACCACTACAATAGTACATATCTAAAGGCACATCCGGAAAATAAGCTCCGGCATTTAACCAAAATTGAGCTCCGTACCTTCCTTCTGAACTATGGGTTGGTGTCGCTGCATATTTCACAAAGGCACTATCCAGCACCTGTTCTCCGTTCCAGTTTCCCTCATGTAAATAAAGCAAGCCAAATTTAGCCCAATCTCTTGTCGTGGCCCAGGCATATGAAGAACCAACATAATTTCCTGTCTGATCAACTTCCACAACTGTCGAATGCATTCCTATCCTATCCAGAAGTTCCGTATACCAAAAGTCAAGATATTCCTGATGACTATCGAACTGCCTTCTTAGCAGGGGTCCTGATAACAAGTTACTGGTTCCCGAAGAATAGTTCCAGGTCTCATTAGGATTTCCAGCCAGTGGTTTGTCAATTTGCATGGCCCCCATATCGGCGGCCAAATAAAGCATTTTCGTAACATCCGAGATATTAAAATAAGCCTCTTCCCATTCCAAGCCACTATTCATTTCTAAGAGATTCTGATAGGTGATCTTGCTCCTGTTATCCGCATCCCATTGCTCCAATCCAGTCGTACCACTCAGGTCCAATCCTCTTTGTCTTTGTAAAATACCATACACAGTACTGGTAAAACTTTTGGTCATTGACCAACCATGCATCAAGGATTCTTTATCAAAACCCTCTTCATATGATTCAGCAATAATCTGATCTTTATAGATGACCAGTACAGACCGGGTTTGTTTCTCCTGCACCCCGCCTTTATCAAAGGCGTTTTCAACAGTGCTTTGCAAATGATTGTAATTTACCTCCTTAAACAAGGTGTCTTTTTGCTCCTGATTTCCATAAGGAAATGGCTGATCTAAGGCTTGTTTACGCCTAATTGGTGCCTTAAGAACATGGAGCCCTTCTTCACCCTTATTGACCAATACTGCCCCTACTCCATTTGAATAGATCGCTTTTCGCTTCATGAGTCCAAACAGAGAGGCTGTCACTGATTTCTCCTTTGTATTCACCTCATATTTGGCAAGACTTATGGGGAAAAAACCGTTGTCGTCTTCCTTTAAAGAAGCCTGATCTCTTTCAGCTAAAAATAATCCCGATGCCATATTTTTACTAGAATAGCCCGTCACAATATTCAATGCCGGAAAATAGATATAGCCAAGAATCAAGATTCCTGTAAAGACAAAAACTATAAAATATTTTAACCACTTTTTCATAATGAGATGTATAAGGATCCGAACAAAAATAAAGAAATTTTCATTTTAAATTTAAGGCGTTTGCCACGATACTATCGTATATTTGTATTTTGAATGATTCTAAATAAGATATGTTCGACGTAAATAAAATTAGAGAAGATTTCCCAATTCTTAAGAGAAAGGTAAACGGAAAACCATTGGTGTATTTTGATAATGCGGCCACAAGTCAAAAGCCACAGGTGATGATGGATGCCCTGGTTGACTATTACAGCAATTACAATGCTAATATACATCGTGGCGTTCATACCCTTAGCCAGGAAGCAACGGAAGCATATGAAGAAGCCAGAATAAAAATTCAACGCCATTTTAATGCTGAAAAATCACATGAGATTATTTTGACTTCGGGTACAACGCATGGAATCAATATGGTAGCCAACGGTTTTTCTCAGCTTCTTAAAAAAGGTGATGAAATAATTGTATCTGCCCTGGAGCATCATTCAAACATCGTTCCCTGGCAAATGTTATGTGAAAAAACAGGAGCGCTTCTAAAGGTCATACCAATGACGCTGGAGGGTGAATTGGAAATGAATACCTATGATAGCTTATTGACTTCTAAGACCAAATTGGTGTTTGTCAATCATGTTTCCAACGCGCTCGGAACCATAAATCCCATTAAAACAATTATTGACAAGGCTCATTCATTTGGTGCTGCGGTATTAATTGACGGTGCTCAGGCCACACCACATATAAAACCTGATGTTCAGGAATTAAACTGCGATTTCTACACCTGTTCGGCGCATAAACTTTGCGGTCCTACCGGAGTAGGAATGATCTATGGTAAAGAAGCTTGGCTCCAAAAACTCCCACCTTATCAAGGAGGAGGAGAAATGATACGTGAAGTAAGTTTTGAAAAGACAACCTATGCTGATCTTCCTCATAAATTTGAGGCAGGAACTCCTAATATTGCAGGTGTCATTGGTTTTGGAGTTGCTCTGGACTATATGAATAGTATCGGGTTTGATCAGATTGCAGCTTATGAAAATGAATTGCTCAACTATGCCACTGAAAAATTAAAGGCCTTTGATAAGGTAATTATCTACGGGAGTTCACAAGAAAAAGCAGCTGTAATTTCATTTAATATTGAAGGTCTTCATCCTTATGATATTGGAAGTATTATCGATAAATTAGGAATTGCTGTTAGAACAGGACATCATTGTGCCCAACCCATCATGGACTATTATAAAATTCCTGGTACAATTCGTGCTTCTTTTTCTTTCTATAATACCAAAGAAGAAATTGATTTATTTTTGACGGCACTTAAAAGAGCCATCAATATGTTATCGTAAATTTAAACTTATGAAATATTTAGTACTTTTTTTGACACTTGCCTGTACTTCAAACAGTGATTTACAATCTAAAATGCTACTCGTTGCTGACCATGTAGAAGATTGTGTAGGAGTTGGTCCTCAAACCTGTATGCTGGTAAAGGAATCTCCAGATGATGAATGGACCTATTTTTATGATCAAATAGAAGGGTTTGATTATGAGCCTGGATATACCTACGAGATACTCGTTATAGAAACAAAGGTTGATAAACCAGCTGCAGATGCCTCATCAATAAGATACCGCTTAAAAGAAATCGTCTCAAAGGTAGCTAGCGTTGATGCATCTGATCTCATAAAAGAATGGACCGTACTAAAACTAAAGGGGCTAGATCAAATAACTTCATCACCTACCCTTGTATTTTATCAGCAAGATAACAGGCTGGCAGGATTTGCCGGATGTAACAATTATTTTTCGACCTATCACCTGTCTGAAATGGAAATAAGATTTGATAAAATAGGGTCAACCAGAAAACTGTGCGAAGATATGACTGTGGAAGACATTTTTTTAAGTCTCTTGACAAAGGTTGCACGATATGAAATTGTAAAAAAGGAACTGTATTTGTACGATCAAAATGACGAAGTACTTATGATTGCCTTGTCCAATTAGAATTTAATTTCGCCGGAAGTATCTTTTTTTGACTCCTCAAAACCTTTGTCAACATGGAGGTTTTTTGATTTAGCCGCAGCAACAGCCAGCTGGTCACATCGTTCGTTCTGCGGATGGTCATTATGACCTTTGACCCATTGAAATTTCACCTCGTGTTTTTTGTATACCTTTAAGAAGCGCTTCCAAAGGTCAGGATTCTTTTTATCCTTAAAACCCTTTTTGACCCAATTAAAGACCCATCCTTTGACCACAGCATCAATCACGTACCTGGAATCAGAACAAACGAGCACCTGAACACCCTCTTTTTTTAACTGTTCCAAGGCGACGATCACGGCCAGCAATTCCATGCGGTTGCTGGTGGTTAACCTAAATCCTTCTGAAAATTCCTTTTTATAAGGTTTCCCCACCCATTCCATAATGATGCCATACCCTCCTTTTCCGGGGTTTCCACTGCAGGCTCCATCTGTATAAACGTTTACCCTCATTTGCTTTGAAGTAATTGTTCGATTACCTGTGGAAAGTTCTCCTGTTCTAATTCATGGATTTTTGACGCCACATCATTGGGTGTATCTTCCGGGCTTAAGTCAACTGCCTTTTGAAAAATGACAGCACCCTCATCATAATTCTCATTCACAAAATGAATGGTGATTCCCGATTGGGCTTCCTTATTCTCAACAACTGCTTTGTGTACGTTCATGCCATACATTCCTTTTCCTCCATATTTTGGCAAAAGAGCTGGGTGTATGTTTACAATACTATCAGGAAACAGTTGAAGCATTTCATCAGGTATTTTTAATAAAAATCCTGCCAATACTATAAAGTCTGCATTTTCATTCAGAAACTCAAGAAAAGCTTTCGTACCCATTTCCGCTTTTGAAAACACCCTGGTGGCAACTCCAAGTCGATCAGCTCTTTGCAGCACACCGGCCTTCGAACTATTAGTCACTACATAAGTAACTTTTGCCAAGGTACTATCTTCAAAAAATTTGATGATGTTTTCGGCATTTGTTCCAGAGCCAGAGGCAAAAATAATGATCCTGCGCATAATTCAAGTTTTACTGAATGGAAACAAAAAAAAGCATAATATTCAAATTGTAAAAAGAAAATTGAAAGTATTTGCTCTTTTGGTTTTGTTTAATTTTTTTTACTTTTTATCGATTAGAACTTAAAATATATTATTTTTGCAGCAATATTTAAATTTAAAATTAAAAAATTATGTCAGACATTGCATCAAGAGTTAAAGCTATCATCGTTGATAAATTAGGAGTGGACGAGAATGAAGTTACTAATGAGGCTAACTTTACCAACGACTTAGGAGCGGATTCATTAGATACAGTTGAGTTAATTATGGAATTTGAAAAAGAATTTGATATCCAGATTCCAGACGA
The DNA here is from genome assembly GCA_964419405.1 of uncultured Flavobacteriaceae bacterium. GTDB lineage: Bacteria > Bacteroidota > Bacteroidia > Flavobacteriales > Flavobacteriaceae > Lutimonas. The sequence continues at coordinate 41,345 of CAYQPI010000173.1, read as the reverse complement.
TCAAGCAGAGAATATCGGTACTGTTGGTCAGGCAATTAGCTATATTGAAGAAGCTAAATAAATTTATACTTTACTTATAAAATTACGAGCTTTTCCTGATTGGAAACGGCTCGTAATTTCTTGTTTTTATTAATAAAAACTTCAAAGATGGAATTAAAACGGGTAGTAGTAACAGGCTTGGGAGCTTTGACTCCTATAGGAAATTCTGTTGAAGAATACTGGGAAGGACTGATTAACGGTGTTAGCGGTGCTGCTCCCATTACCTATTTTGATGCTTCAAAATTCAAGACTCAATTTGCTTGTGAATTAAAAAATTTCGTGGCTACTGATCACTTTGACAGAAAGGAAGCCCGTAAAATGGACAGGTTTACACAATACGCAATGGTTGTATCTGATGAAGCAATTGCTGATTCAGGTCTTGATCTTGAAAAAGAAGATACCTCTCGAATAGGTGTAATTTGGGGTGCCGGTATCGGTGGCCTTGAGACGTTTCAAAACGAAGTGCTTAATTATGCCAAAGGAGATGGTTCTCCACGTTTTAATCCATTCTTTATTCCAAAAATGATTGCTGATATTGCCCCAGGGCAAATCTCAATCAAACATAATTTGCAGGGTCCAAACTTCACAACCGTTTCGGCCTGTGCCTCCTCGGCAAACTCTATTATTGACTCATTGAATTATATTCGTTTGGGTCAGGCAGATGTCTTGGTAACAGGAGGTTCTGAAGCCGCCGTGACCATTGCGGGTATGGGCGGGTTTAATGCAATGCATGCCCTATCTACAAGAAATGATGACCCGAAGACAGCCTCTCGTCCTTTTGATAAAGAAAGAGATGGATTTGTTCTGGGTGAAGGTGCTGGTGCTTTGGTTTTAGAAGAATTGGAACATGCTAAGGCCAGAGGAGCTAAAATCTATGCTGAAGTTATTGGTGGTGGACTTTCTGCCGATGCGCATCATATTACTGCACCACATCCTGAAGGAAAAGGAGCGAAAAATGTTATGTTGAATTGCCTTAAAAATGCCAACATTTCTCCAGAAGAGGTTGATGCTGTCAATATGCATGGTACATCCACACCCCTAGGTGATGTCGCAGAACTAAAAGCCATTCAAAGTGTTTTTGGTGACAATGCATATACATTAAATATCAATTCGACCAAATCTATGACAGGACATTTACTGGGTGCCGCTGGTGCTATTGAAGCCATCGCTTCCATCTTGTCAATTAATCACGGTGTAGTGCCTCCAACGATCAACCATTTTAATGACGACGATCAGATTGATCCTAAATTAAACCTTACATTTAATAAGGCTCAAAAGAGAGATGTTAAAATTGCAATGAGTAATACCTTTGGTTTTGGCGGACATAATGCTTGTATCTTATTTAGAAAATTCGAAGACTAATACTTAATGAATCTAATTCGCAAAATAACAAATTCTCATTCTGCAAAGGATGAAGAGTTTATTATGGAGATGAAGAAGATTTTAGGGTATCGTCCCAAGAAAGTTGACTTTTATAAGGAGGCTTTTACCCATAGTTCACTTAAAAAAGTGAATAGTAAAGGATTCCCTAAAAATTATGAACGGCTGGAGTTTTTAGGTGACGCCATACTTGGTGCCGTAATTGCCAATTACTTATTTAAAAAAATACCGACAGGTGATGAAGGGTATCTCACTCAGATGCGCTCAAAAATTGTCAGTCGTGAGCATTTGAATGAATTAGGAAAAGACCTCGATTTGATTCATTTTGTTGAAAGTTCGGTGCCAAACACGAATTTTGGAGACAATATTCATGGCAATCTGTTTGAAGCCCTTATTGGGGCCATTCATTCAGACAGGGGCTATGCTTTTACAGAAAAGTTTATTTTCAGATTCGTCATAGAACCTTATGTTGACATAGAAAGGCTTGAAGGAAAAATTACCAGCTATAAAAGTGTTTTGATCGAGTGGAGTCAAAAAAATAAAAAAAGAATCAAATATAATGTCTACGAAGATACTGGCAATGACACACTGAAACACTTTAGTGTAAAGCTTCATGTTGATCAGGATTTAGTATCAAAGGGTCGAGCTACCTCAAAAAAGAAGGCCGAAGAAATTGCATCAAAAAGAGCCTACTACAAATTAAAAGCGCAAATAGAGGCCTGATCAAAGCTTGATTTTAAGCTGCCTGTGGCTTTCTCAATCGATTTCGTAGAAAATTAAGTTGTTATATCAAAACTATCTTTATTTTTGCAGACAGATTTGTCTCAATCCAACTAAAGTGTCAAAAATTCATTGTATTGATTTTGAATACGATCATGATTATGCTCTGATTGGAATTCATTCTATTCTGGCGGATTACAGAATGGCTTTTTTTTTAAACGGTCATTTAGATATTCAATTGAGACGATTTAAAGAAGATCTGGATTTTAAATTTAAGAATTGTAGCTTTCCTCTTTATACATTTGAAGACGAAACGGCATTCACCTCTTGGTCTTTAATTTCAAACAAACACGTTTTTACGCAAGACGTAAGTCAGGGAGGAAGTATTGTATTTCCTGAAGAAACTAAAATATCATATCTGATTCCAGAAAAAAAACGGATTGATTATTTTATCAAAATCAACGGGTTAAAAGATGACACTGCGTTGAACAATACTTTAGTTAGAATCAATAAAATAAATAATATTATAGCATCATATGCTATTGACCCTATGGATTTAAAATCAAGGGATAATTTAATTTTTTAAGGAATGAAAAAAAGAAAAAAAACGAAGATAGTTGCCACCTTAGGACCAGCGGTATCAACCAAGGAGAAAATCAAGGAATTAATGATTGCAGGGGTTAACGTATTCAGAGTCAATTTTTCTCATGCTGATTATGAAGACGTCAAAACGAAAATCAAATATATCCGTGAATTAAACAAGGAAAACAATTATAATGTTGCCGTTCTGGCTGACCTCCAGGGCCCAAAGCTCCGAGTAGGTGTTATGGAAGAAGGTGTGTATTTAAATGTAGGTGATGAGTTTAAGTTCACTACTGAAAAATGCATTGGGACAAAGGAAAAAGCCTTCATGACCTATCAAAACTTTCCTAAAGACGTTGAAAAGGGCGAAAACATTCTTATCGATGATGGAAAACTACTTTTTGAAGTCACAGATACTGATCGAGATTCAACTGTTGTTGCCAAAGTAATTAGAGGAGGAAGTTTAAAATCTAAAAAAGGAGTCAACCTTCCAAACACCAAAATATCGTTGCCAGCGCTTACAGAAAAAGACATTAAAGATGCCAAATTTGCCATAGAACAAGAGGTGGATTGGATGGCTTTGTCATTTGTGCGTACACCTGAAGATTTGGTGAAGTTAAGCGACCTGATCAAAGAAAAGTCGAGTTATAAGATTCCAATTATCGCCAAAATTGAAAAGCCTGAGGCCATCGATAATATTAATCATTTGACCTCCTACTGTGATGGAATCATGGTTGCACGTGGAGATTTAGGAGTTGAAATCCCTATGCAGAAAGTACCGATCATTCAGAAAATGTTGGTACGCAAGGCCAAGGAAGCAAGAATCCCGGTAATTATTGCTACTCAAATGATGGAATCAATGATTACAAGCCAAATCCCTACAAGAGCAGAAGTTAATGATGTTGCCAATTCCATCATGGATGGTGCCGACGCAGTGATGCTATCAGGTGAGACTTCTGTTGGTGAATACCCGGCAGACGTGATTAAAGCCATGAGAAGTATCATCGTAAGTGTTGAGGATTCTGAATTGATCGAAGGATATGTACAAGGAGTGAATTGCATCAATGAAAGATATATTTCAAAAGCAGTTTGTAGCAATGCTGCGAAACTGGCCGACGAAATAGAGGCTGCTGCCATAACGACTTTGACAAATAGTGGTTATACGGCCTTTCAAATTTCAGCAAGAAGACCAAAATCGAATATCCTTGCCTTTTCAGATAATCCAAGGATTTTAGCTCAGTTAAATCTGTTATGGGGTGTAAAAGCACAGTATTATGATAAAATGGTAAGTACAGACGAAACCGTAGAAGATTTGAACAGAATAACACTGGAAAGAAATTATGCCAAAAAAGGAGATTTCGTAATCAACCTTACCTCTATGCCGGTGCATGACAAAGGGATGGTAAATACCTTGAGGGTATCTCAATTATAGGAAAACACCCTATCAGTCTTTTATCAAGTGAATTCCATCTTTGATTAGATTTTTAACAGATGGATCCTGATAGGTATTTTGTAGGTACGTCTGAACCAGAGTCGTAAATTCTCCGTTCGACCCTTCCCTTATCAACTCAAATATTTCAAGAACCAATAACCAATCATTCGGGTAGTTTGACACAAGCTGCCCGAATATTTTTTGCAATCTCTTAACATCCACCGCTTTCGATTGTCTCATAGTCCTTACCTCCCCATAAAGTTCAAACAGCTGCTGTTCCTTTGAAGAATAAATTATTTTATGTGTTTTCTCTCGAGGGATTTCAAATTGCTGACCATATGAATTTGGGTCTGCTATTCCGGAAAAAGCTGAAATTACCGACTCCCCTACCGCCATATCATAGATTCCCCAAGATGGATGAAACAATATAGTATCACCATGGCTCACGGTACAATTTCTAAACGAAATTAGTATGATCTTCCCTTGAAGATTTCTTTTTCCTGTGATAATTTCACCTTCTACCTTGACACCACCATCAAATAATAAACTTGTTTTTCTGCCTTCATAAATTCCATAGGCCTCTAAGTCTGTGGGAGACATATTTTCTATGGGGAGATTGATTCCTTTCAGTTTGCCTATCGGAGAACCAAATCCATCTTTGTGATAATTTTTATCATGTCCAATCAACTCCTTATTCTTGTAAGCCAAGGCGGTCGGCCCATTTGTTCTTAAATAAATAGGGCGGTTTTTTTCATCAGAAATGGCTTCTGTGAATTTACCTGAAATCTGAATTCCAGTAGACAATTCAACTGTTCCCAGGTTTTTGGACTGTATCAATTTTTGTATTCCGTTCAAACCACCGGTTCTCAATGACATGCCATTGGCATATTCTTCGAGCACAAAACTCAGGTGAGCAAAATCTTCAGTGACAAATAATTGAGGCTGTGGTTTGGTGATATCAAACTCAACTTTTGAAGCCGCTATTGTATAGGGAAGTTTTTTCACCTCATCACTCATGCACCATTTGCTCTCACCTATAGATGACAAAAGACCAGCTCCATATATTTTTGGATCTTCAATGGTTCCTATCAAACCGTACTCCACAGTCCACCAGTGCATATTTCTAATTCCTGCCATCTCACTTGGAGCTCCCATGTTCTCAGAAAGATGTTCTATTTCTTTCTCGGCCTCCACAATTTCATGTTTCTTTGTCGATGGATCTTCTTTAATAATCGATAAATGTCTGATAGCTTCATACAGTTCAAAATCTTTTGCGGACGAAATGGCCTTTGACCCAATCTCACCGAAACGTCTTAAATATTCGGCATACTCTGGATTAGCAATAATGGGTGCATGACCAGCAGCCTCATGAATAATATCAGGTGCAGGCGTATATTCAATATGTTCTATGGTACGAATGTCAGAAGCGATCACCAGTGTATTATAGGCCTGGAACTCCATAAAAGCATTTGGAGGAATAAAACCATCCACTGAAACGGCCGCCCAGCCAATTTCCTTTAATATCCTATTCATGCCTTCCATATGCGGAATTTCCTCAATAGAAATACCTGCTTTTTTAAGACCAGGGATATACGATTCATGTGCCTTGGATTTCAGATAATCCATATTCTTCCTCATCACGTACCTCCAAACAGCTTGGTTTTGAGCAGTATATGACTCATACGGTTGCTTCAAAATAAAATCACGCAAGTGATACGGGAGCTTGTCTAAGACTGAATTTGAAAGGTATCCGCTACTCATAGAATGCTTTTTATGTAAAGTTATATAAATTTAATATCTCCATAATTTTGCCACATTCTCAATCCTTTAATGACAACATTGTCACTTTTATAGCATTAGATTTCAAACCTTATAAAATTAATGTCTTTTGATTCTCAAAACCGTTAATTCATAAAACAAAATCTGCAATTGTTCTATTTATTTTTTTTTACTGGATTTAGATCTCATACGTCTTGGTAATTCTGTAATAAAAGCTTTGACTTTTCATTTTCTGAACCTATTTTTTAGTTAAATTAGCCTCAGACCAAGAATCGCTGCTGTTCCATGCTAAAATCCGGACTTCTTATTTTCTTTTCTGCCTGTTTGCTATCTTCATGCAAGTCTGTACATATAATTGACAAACCCATAACCTATGATGAGGAGCGAAAAGAGTTGAGCCTGGAGTATATGGCTGCACGATATGGGCTCGAAAAGGAACAAGCAACTATTGAACCTAAAATGATCGTAGTCCATTGGACAGCTATTCCTAGCCTTGAGAAATCTTTTGAAGCTTTTAAAGATAGTCGGTTACCAGGTAGTCGAGATGATATCACAAATGCCAGTACACTCAATGTTTCAGCACAGTTTCTCGTTGATCAGGATGGTACGATTTATCGATTGCTTCCTGAAACAACCATGGCCAGACATGTCATCGGGCTAAACCATTGTGCCATTGGTATTGAGAACGTTGGGGGTACTATAGACAAGCCTTTGACAAAGAAACAATTAAAATCCAATCGTAAACTGGTAAGCTACCTCAAGGATAAATATCCTGAGATCGACTACCTCATTGGGCATTATGAATACACCCTGTTTGAAGGCCATCCGCTGTGGCTCGAACTAGATGCTAACTATCGAACAGAGAAAACAGACCCAGGTGAATCTTTTATGCGGGATCTGAGAGATGCATCAAGTACATTAGATTGGGAAGAAGTACCCCTTAAAAAATAAACTATGATAAAATATCTATGGCTTTTACTATTGCCTTTAATCAGCTATTCACAGCGTCAGACCTTCGACCAGCAATTATTTGCCACCTATGAAGAATATAAGGAAGTTTCGCTCGAAAAAAGAAGGATCAAACATCAGGACATCCAACCATTAATTGATTCCCTATCAACCAAAAGCAACATTGACATAACACTTCTTGGAGAATCCATTCAAGGTAGAAGCATCCAAATGATAAGCCTGGGAGAGGGAGAAATAAATGTTTTATTATGGTCACAGATGCATGGTGATGAATCCACAGCGACCATGGCGCTATTTGATATTTTACATTATTTACAAAAGAATAAAACCGTCTTAAAAAACTTGCGGATTCATATGATTCCTATGCTCAACCCTGACGGGGCTGAGATCTTTTCACGCAGAAATGCTATAGGAATTGATATTAACCGGGATGCCCTTCGTTTGCAATCTCCAGAATCAGTGGCACTCAAGAAAGCAAGAGATAGTCTCAATGCTGATTTTGGATTCAATTTACATGATCAGAGTAAGTATTACAATGCAAAAAATACGGATAAACCTGCCACCATCTCGTTTTTAGCACCAGCCTATAATGTTGAAAAAGACATCAATCAAACACGTGGTGACGCGATGCGTATTATTGCTCATATGAACAAAATTTTGCAAAGATATGCCAAGGGGCAAATTGGAAGGTATTCTGACGAATTCGAGCCAAGAGCTTTTGGAGATAATATGCAAAAATGGGGAACAAGTACCATACTCATAGAGTCAGGAGGTCATCTTGAGGATCCTGAAAAACAATTTATCCGAAAATTAAATTATGTCGGCATCCTTAGCGCCATACAAAGCATCTCGGGCAAAAGCTATGAATCGTCAACCTTAGATCAATATCTATCGATTCCACGAAATGACCGCAAGCTCTATGACTTAAAAATTGAGCACCTAAAATTTTCACATCTGGGCATTGATTTTGAAGTAGATCTGGGCATTAACCACTACGAAATTGAAAACAAAGACCATAGTCAGTTTTACTATGTGGGTAAAATTATTGATGTAGGCGATTTATCGACTCATTATGGCTACAATACCCTGGATGCCAAAGGATATGAATACAAAGCAGGTGAAACATACCCTAAAATACTGGATGATTTTGAATCCTTTAAAAGCCTGGATTTCGCCAGTTTATTAAAACAAGGATACACTTCAGTAAGCATTAATGACATGCCCAGTGAAATCAAATTCACTCCAATGCCAATGAACATTATTGATGTCAAAAGAATTAAGATTCCGAAAAGTAACTCAATACCTGATTCTCCTATTAATTTGGGAGCAGATGCTACTTTTCTGCTAAAAAAAGATGAGACAGTTGTTATTGCCGTTGTCAATGGTTTTGTCTACTATTTGAACGAGAATAAAAATGGAATTAAAAACGGTGTTGTAAAATAGGATGAAAACTTCCAGATTTGATCTGAATTATGTTATAGGTATAGCGCTTCTTTTAGTTTCTCAGACAATTTGGAGCCAAACTTATACTGGTAAAGTTCTTAGTGCTGAAAACAAATTAGAACTTCACAATGTTCAGATTCTTGACAGCCTGCAAAATTTGGTACATACTACCGATCAATATGGTCATTTCACTCTTAAAAGTATAGGAAGTTATACCTGTGTAAAAGAGGGTTATTTTAAGAAATCCTTTGTTGTAAAATCTGAAGGCCTTACCATTGTTGAACTTGATGAAGTGCCTTTGACACTTGCCGAAGTAGTGGTTAAAACAGACAACTTTCAAAGTGAGCTAAAAAAAATATCAGCCGCTATTGCCCTTATTCCACAGACGCAGATCAAAAGTAATAGTGGTGTCAACATTACCCCGGTTATAAATTCTGTTCCCGGCGTTTATATGCACAATGGTACGCTGAACACCAATCGGATTACCATAAGAGGAATAGGTTCAAGAAACTTATTCGGTACCAGTAAGATAAGGGCTTATTATGGTGATATTCCACTTACCAATGGTTCAGGTGAAACTAGTATAGAAGATATAGAACTGGAAGGTATCGCCAGAATGGAAATTCTTAAAGGACCCTCCTCAAGTTTATATGGGGCCGGACTCGGTGGAACCATTCAAATGATACCTGACAAAGGAAGTTTTAATACGAAGTCAATAGCATCATCATATACATTCGGATCATTTGGTTTGCAAAAATTCTTGTTGAATACCAATTTGGCCAACAAAACTAACACTGCTAACATTAATTTTTCGAATACCAGGAGTGAAGGCTATAGAGACAATAACGAATTAGACCGTCAAACCTTGACCCTTGCCTCAAACCATTATATAAATGACAAGAACAACTTACAAATACTGGGTAATTTCATAAGCTTAAAGGCCTTTATACCCAGTTCTCTGAACGAAGAAGACTACCTTACCGAACCGAGCAAGGCTGCATTTACCTGGGCAGCCTCTAAAGGGTTTGAAGATTATGATAAATATTTGATTGGGCTTTCATGGCAACATCAATACAATGAAAAATCCCAACAAATCAGCAGCATCTTTGGGAGTATTCTAGACGCTTATGAAGCAAGACCATTTAATATTTTGGAGCAAAATACCAGGTCCTTAGGTCTGAGAACAAGATTCATCAATGAAGCGACCTTATTTAAGAAAAGCCTGCAATGGACCTTGGGATTAGAGCTCTTCAATGATATAAATAGCATGAAGACTTTTGAAAACCTTTATAGGGAATTCCCACCAGGAACAGGCAGCGTTCAAGGAGCTCAACTCAGCGATCTAGATGAAAACAGAACGTATTACAACCTCTTTTTTGAAGCAAAATACGCCTTGGCCAAAAACCTGTTGATCGATCTTGGGCTCAACTTAAATCAAACTTCTTATACGATTGATGATCATTTTAATCAAGGTGAAGAAGATCAGTCAGGTACTTATAGTTTTGATCCGATCTTATCTCCCAAACTGGGCTTGAATTACCAGTTAGGAAAATCCTCCATGATCTACGGCTTGGTAAGTCATGGATTTTCACCCCCAAAACTTGAAGAAACCTTATTGCCAGACGGCCTGATCAATAATGACATACAACCTGAAACAGGCTGGAACTATGAAATCGGAAGTCGAGGTACCTTATTTCGAAGTATTTTTAATTATGAACTGGCAATTTACTTCATGAACATCGATAATTTACTTGTTGCCAGGAGAACTGGAGATGATCAATTCATAGGTGTAAATGCAGGAAAAACGACTCATAAAGGCATGGAAATTGGGCTAAATTATTTTTTAGTGAATAAACCCGCGATTCAATTGAGCCATTCCAATTCATTGAGCCTTCATTACTATACTTTTGATGAGTTCGAAGATCTAGATGAGGACTATTCTGGCAATGACCTTACCGGAGTTCCAGATAAAACGTTCTTTTCTCAGCTCTACTTAAATAGCAAATCAGGGTTTTATACCTATATAAATTACCAGTTTGTAGGAGATATTCCTTTACGAGATGATAACAGTATCTATGCCGATAGCTATCAGGTCGTCAACCTTAAAACCGGTATAAAAAGAATGCTTGGCAATCATTTTCAGTTTGATGTATTTGTTGGCATCAACAATGTGTTTGATGAAAAATACGCCTCTATGTTACTTATAAATGCCGGGAGCTTTGGCAACAATCCTCCTAGATATTACTATCCGGGAGAACCAATAAATTATTACGCTGGACTCAATCTTTCTTATACTTTCTAAAAAATTGTACCTTTAAAAACTAAATCAAAGCACCATGAAAAAAATTTGCCTGCTCGTCATATGCCTGTCATTTTCAATGATCCAATGCCAGAAGAACAATGAATTCACCAGTGAAAACGATTTTAGTTATAAAGCAGAAACAGTTGTTGATGGAATCGATATTGGGTGGGGCCTTGAATTTCTGCCTGATGGATCCATTCTTATTGCCGAGCAAGAAGGTGATTTGATTCTTTTTAAAGATGGAGAAAAAACGAACATAAAAAATGTTCCGGAGGTGGTTTATAAAAACCAGGGCGGACTATTGGATTTAAAATTACATCCGGATTATGCCAATAATGGATGGCTCTATTTTTCGTTTTCAGCAAATACAGAAAATGATGATAAGGGAGCGAATACAGCCATTATGAGAGCAAAAATAAAAGATGCTGCCTTGGTAGAAAAAGAAATCATTTACAAAGCAACACCAAACACTAAAAAAGGACAGCACTTTGGCTCTCGTATAGAATTTGATAACAAAGGATACCTCTACTTCTCAATTGGAGATCGTGGCAACAGGGATAATAACCCCCAGGATATAAAAAGAGATGGTGGAAAAATATACAGGTTGAATGATGATGGTTCAATTCCTTCAGACAATCCGTTTGTCTCAACAGCTGGCGCGAAAGCTGCTGTTTATTCCTACGGCCATAGAAATCCTCAAGGAATGGCCATGAATCCTCAAACGGGGAAAATTTGGGTGCATGAACACGGACCTCAAGGTGGTGATGAAATCAATATCATAGATGCCGGTAAAAACTATGGCTGGCCTTTGATTACCTATGGAGTGAACTATGATGATTCTGTAATTACAGAAAATACATCTCTCCCGGGAATGGAGCAGCCCTTGCATTATTGGGTACCATCTATAGCTCCTAGCGGAATGACCTTTATCACCTCTGATAAATACCCTGGATGGGAAAATCAGCTTCTAGTTGGTTCCCTTAAATTTGAATACTTAAATCTTGTGAAACTCGATAATGGCAAAGTGATCAGTGAAGAGAAACTGATAGAAGACATGGGACGGGTACGAACGGTAAAAATAGGTCCTGATGGATATATTTATGTCTCTATTGAGCAATTGGGAATTGTAAAACTTGTTTCTAATTAATCGTTTTAAAACAGGAAACTCATTTAAGCTTGTAAACTATAAATCTCGCCTTAAACGCTCTAGGTTTTTGACTTTATTTTCTATTTATTTCTAGTGCAAAATCTAATTGTTCACTATCTTTGCATTTGAATTTTTCAAACGCAAAAAGCCATGGATAAAAAAGTTATTTTAATCATATTAGACGGATGGGGAGAAACACAAAACCCTAATGTTTCTGCCATTTACAAGGCAAAGACTCCATATTTCGATTCATTAATCAAAGAATACCCAAATGCCAGTTTGCGAACAGACGGATTGAATGTTGGGCTTCCTGAAGGTCAAATGGGAAATTCAGAAGTGGGCCATATGAATTTGGGAGCGGGACGAATTGTGTATCAAGATTTTGTGAAAATTAACAATGCGGTGGCTGATGGTTCAATTGCCAAAGAAGAAGTAGTTTCAGATGCATTTAAATATGCCAAAGAAAATAATAAAAAGGTCCATTTTTTAGGCCTTCTTTCTGATGGCGGGGTGCATTCTCATATCAACCATCTGAAAGGACTCATACATGCAGCTGATGAAGCTGGTTTGACTAAGGTATTCGTTCATGCTTTCACTGACGGAAGAGATGTTGATCCAAAATCGGGATTAGGTTTTGCTCAGGACATAGAGAAGTACATGGATGGCTCAACAGGTAAACTTGCCAGTATTTGCGGGAGGTATTACGCCATGGACAGAGATCAGCGTTGGGAACGAGTAAAGCTATCTTATGATGCCATGGTCAACGGTGTAGGTGAAAAATCTACCGATGCCGCCGCGAGCATTCAAGCGAGCTATGACAAAGGTGTTACCGATGAATTTATCGAACCAATTGTTATGACAGATGCCGACGGAGAACCTGTAGGTAATATTGAATCCGATGATGTCATTATCTTTTTCAACTTCAGAACAGATCGGGGAAGACAATTGACAAGGGCTCTTAGCCAAGAGAATTTCGAAGATTTTGGCATGCACACGCTTCCCTTATACTACGTAACGATGACCAACTATGATGATTCTTATCAAAAAGTTTCGGTCATTTACCCAAAAGACAATCTAACAGAAACTTTAGGAGAGGTTTTAGAAAACAATAATAAAAAACAGATTCGTATTGCTGAAACTGAAAAGTACCCACATGTAACTTTCTTTTTCTCGGGAGGACGTGAAACAGAATTCAATGGAGAGAAAAGATTGCTCTGCCCTTCTCCCAAAGTGGCTACCTATGATTTAAAACCTGAGATGAGCGCTTTTGATATTAGAGATGCCATCGTTCCTGAATTAAAAGCTGCAGAAGCTGATTTTATCTGTCTGAATTTTGCCAACACTGACATGGTGGGTCACACAGGTGTTATGGAGGCCGCAATGAAAGCTGCCGAAGCGGTAGACTCCTGTTTAAAGGATGTAGTGAACACCGCTCTCGAAAACAATTATTCGAGTATCGTGATTGCGGATCATGGGAATAGTGAAAAAATGATCAATGAAGATGGATCACCAAACACGGCACATACGACCTATCCGGTGCCTTTGATTCTGGTTGAAAAAAATAAGGAGCATAAAATCAAGAATGGAGTGCTGGGGGATATTGCTCCAACCGTTTTAGATTTATTGAATATTGACAAGCCTGCATCAATGACAAGAGAATCCTTGTTGGACTAAATTAAGAAAGTTCATAGTCTTGACTAAACACGAAAAAGAACAATTTTTCGTTATATAGTATGTTAAAATTCAATTATTGAATAGCATTTCTTGATTAAGGAAGCTATTATGAGTAGATTTGAAAAAAAATAAGATGAAAATGTTACCTAAAAATTCTCTGTTGATTGCCGTAGATTTTGACGGTACAATTGTAGAAGATGCCTATCCAAAAGTGGGGACTGCAAAGATTTTCGCTTTTGATACTTTATTGGAATTGCAGCAAAAAGGACATCGTTTGATTCTTTGGACTTACCGGTATGGAGAAAGGCTTCAGGAAGCTGTAGATTTCTGTAAAAAAAACGGACTTGAATTTTATGCGGTAAATAAGAGCTATCCTGAAGAAAAGTTTGATGGTAGCATCAGTCGAAAAGTGAACGCCGATGTTTTTATTGATGATAGAAATGTAGGTGGCTTACTAGGCTGGGGAGAGATTTATCAGCAACTTTTGAAGACTGAAAAACCAAAAGAGCATAAAACTAAGAAAGGGCTTTTTGGATTTTTCAAAAGCTAGAATAAATAAATTACCAGTTCGATTGGTTTTGTTTTTAGCTTTTTTAAAAACAAAAAAAATATAATCCACAAAACAGCCTAAAATGAATTCAATTGAAGCTTTCAATATTTTCGAAAAAAGTATCAAAGATTACCATATAGAGAATCGTATAGATTCCCCTATGAAAAATCCTTTTGAGAAAGAGGATATCAGTCACCTTTTCTATCATAAAAACTGGATAGATACGGTTCAATGGCATCTTGAAGATATCATTCGCGATCCAGAAATTGACGCCTTGGAAGCTTTAAAAATTAAACGGCAAATTGATGCTTCTAATCAAGTCAGAACAGACATGGTTGAATATATTGACAGCTTTTTTTTAGATCATTTCAAGGAGGTTGAAATTAATGAAAAAGCGAAAATTAATACTGAAAGTCCAGCTTGGGCCTATGATCGTTTGTCAATATTGGCTTTGAAAATTTACCATATGAACGAAGAAGCAAACAGAGAAGATGCTTCTGAAGAACACAGGAACAGCTGCCAATCGAAATTAAACGTTTTATTGGAACAACGCGAAGATCTTTGTACGGCTATTGATGAGTTGCTCTTAGATTTTAAAAATGGTGATAAGTACATGAAAGTTTATAAACAGATGAAAATGTACAATGATGATAATCTAAATCCTGTACTGCGTGCACGAAAATGAATTAAAGCATCCTAAACATGTATTAATTATACGGCTATCTGCCCTGGGTGATGTTGCCATGACAGTGCCTTTAATTCTTGCCCTGCATCAACAATATCCCGACCTTAAGATTACAGTTGTTTCAAAATCTTTCCACAGTCATCTTTTTAAAGACATTCCTGAAGTAAACTTTTATCCGGTAGATTTCGACAAATACAGAAAAGGCATTCCTGGTCTTTTTGACTTATACAAAGAATTATCAAAACTAGGCATTGATGCCTACGCCGATCTTCATAATGTGCTGCGCACTAAAGTGATTAAATATTTTTTCAAATCGGCCAATATTATGGCGGTCGCTATGGTTAAAGGTAGACCTGAAAGAAAACAGTTGACAGCTTTGAAACCAAAAACAATCAGTCCCATAAAATCTATTTTTAAGCGCCATTCAGACGTGTTTGAAAAATTAAACCTGCCTGTCGACCTCTCTAAAACAATCTTGTTAGACAAATGCTCTATATCAGATAAATCGCTTGAAATCACGGGGAATAAAATCTCGCGTTGGATTGGCATAGCTCCTTTTGCTGCTTATTCGACCAAAGTATATGATCAAGATTCCATGCTCAAAGTAATTCGACTTTTAGCCAAGGAAAATTTAAAAATTCTGTTATTCGGGGGAGGTAAAAACGAGATTGACAGCCTCGAAAAAATGGCAGCTACATCAGATAATTGTATAAACATAGCTGGTAAACTTGGATTTGATGAAGAGCTGAACCTGATCAGTAATCTAGACTTAATGCTAAGCATGGACTCTGGCAATGGACATCTGGCTGCGATGTATGGTGTTCCTGTAATAACTATCTGGGGGAATACACATCCTTATGCCGGTTTTATTCCGTTTGATCAGCCTCTTGAAAACAGTCTGATTCCAGACCTTGACAAGTTCCCTTACATCCCAACCTCCATATATGGAAATAAAGTTATTCCCGGATATGAGGATTGCATGAAGACAATTCAACCCGAAACGGTTGTCAACAAAATAAGGGCCGCTTTAAGCAATAAATAAATCTTGTCATTGAAGAATTGAAAGACTTTGGATCAATGTCTTTTTACAGTATCTTTGCCACATTAATTATTTGCCATGATAGTAGTCAAGTCTCGTGAGGAGATAGAATTGATAAGACAAAGCGCACTTATTGTATCAAAAACTTTAGGGGAAATCGCAAAAGTCATCAAACCTGGAATAAGCACTTTAGAATTAGATAAAATCGCTGAAGAATGCATTAGAGATCACGGAGCTGAACCCGGATTTTTAGGCCTATATGATTTTCCGAATACGCTTTGCATGAGCCCTAACGAACAGGTCGTTCATGGAATTCCCAATAGTGACCCCCTAAAAGAGGGTGATATTATTTCTGTTGATTGTGGTGCTTTGAAAAATGGTTTCTACGGCGATCATGCCTTTACTTTTGCTGTAGGTGAAATTGCTCCTGAGACACAGAAATTACTTGATATCACAAAAGAAAGTCTGTACGTTGGAATTCGTCAATTCAGACTTGGTCAAAGAGTTGGCGATGTTGGTCATGCAATTCAAAAATTTACTGAAAGTCATGGCTATGGAGTTGTAAGAGAATTAGTTGGACATGGTTTGGGCCGAGAGATGCATGAGGATCCTGAAATGCCAAATTACGGAAGACGCGGAAGAGGAAAAAAATTTGTTGAAGGAATGGTTGTTGCCATCGAACCAATGATTAATCTGGGAACCCAAAGAATAAAACAATTTAGTGACGGATGGACCATTAAGACTGCCGATGAACAACCCAGTGCTCATTTTGAACATAATGTGGCCATCGTTAATGGTAAACCTGAATTATTGTCAACTTTCAAATATGTTAATGAAGCCTTGGGCATAGTAACGAATGAAGAAGACGAGTTTAGAGCTCACTAAGCCTTGATACAATGAAGTTATTCAAACTTGCACTGAATACAATTCCCAGGCCCTATTTGATAAAAATGAGTTACCTCGCCAGTCCCTTTCTATCGGTCTGGTTAAAAGGGAATACTTATACCGACCCTATTGATGGTAAGAGTTTTAAGCGCTTTTTACCTTATGGTTATAGAGAGCAGCGACCAAATGTGCTTTCGCCAAGCACACTGTCTCTAGAGCGTCACCGATTGATGTGGCTGTATCTAAAGAACGACACTTCCTTTTTCCAAGAATCGCTGAAAGTATTGCACATGGCACCCGAACAATGCTTTTTATCAAGGTTTAAGAAAATGGAAAATCTTGATTATACCACAGCTGACCTTTACTCTCCTATTGTTGATGTCAAGGCTGACATACTTGACCTTCCTTTTGAAGATAATCTATTCGATATTGTTTTTTGCAATCATGTTCTAGAACATATTGAAGATGATCATAAAGCCATGTCAGAGCTTTATCGGGTCATGAAGCCAGGAGGTATGGGGATTTTTCAAGTTCCACAAGAACTTGACAGAAAGATTACCTATGAAGACAACTCGATTACCACACCAGAAGAAAAAGCGGCTCATTTTGGTCAATACGACCATGTTAGAGTTTATGGTCAAGATTATTTTCATCGATTACGAAAAGTAGGTTTCAGAGTTGAAGAAGTAGACTATTCCAACAAAATAAGCCCCGATCTAATTGAAAAATACCGTCTCGCAAAAGGTGAAATTCTACCGGTTTGTTTTAAGGATTGATCGGACACTCAAGGTATGATTTAAGTGATGGTTTGACTTAAGTCAAGGCTTCACTTAAGTGAAGGCCTCACTAATGCCGTATCATTCAAAAAGTAAACATCATTCAGTGAAAATTTTAAGAATTCACTTCGCTGCTAGATCTCCTTTAGGTTGTCGGTGGTGATCCAGCCCATTTTTCCGTCGGCAATTTTGATTTTCTTCCAGTTGTCTAATGTTTCCAGTATTAAAACTTTAGTGCCTTCATGAAGTTCAAAATAGACCTCACTTGAATTGGTTGGTGCGTTTTTGACTTGCGCAGCTGGTGAAAAGATAATGGCTTCAATATTGTTATCTACAAAGTGTTTGTTTCTGTAAGCAAAAAACAAACTGGTTGTCACAAATATCACCGTCAGGATACTCGAGATAAAATAAATCCTCTTTTTTCCGGTACTGTAGGAAAAATGGTACATTAAAAACAAGAGGGCAAAAACAAATGCCAGCCCTACGGCTATTTTTGACCAGGTTTCGTAGGTAAATCTAAGAATTACGCTATCCATGAAATTCTCCCATAAACTGTTTGGTATCGGTTCAATATTGTCAAGAATCATTCTGTTTGCAAATTCTAAATTGACCTTTATATCTTCATCATTAGGATCTAATTTCAATGCTTTTTCATAATAATAAACCGCCGGTGCTACCTGGTTTGTTCTATAATATATATTCGCCATATTAAAATAAAGCGAAGCAGATTCCAACTGCTGTTTCTCAATCTGTTGATACTGATCTAAAGCTTCAATATACTTTTCCTGTTGATATAGCTTATTGGCAGCCGCAAACAAACTATCCGGACTTTGTGCCTTCACAGTTGTCCCGGAAAATAGCAACCCAGAGATTAAAACGATATGTATAAAAAACTTCAACATGGTCTAAATCATTTACAGCTATAATTGTTTGTCAATTTGCGCTATTACTTTTTTAGCATTCTCATACTCTTTCTTCATCATAACATCCGTAGATGGCGTATAACGGGCATAATCACAATTTTCTAACACGGTACTAAATTCTTGTATTGTCGTGTCGTCTACCTCTCTTTTATTGAGAATTTCAGCAATTTTTTCACGTGAAATCTCAGATGTTTCGATCTGAAGTTTCGCTTTCAGGTAATTGTGTAAGGCCTTTTCTAAAGCAATATAAAAGTCTTCTTTTTTACCCAGTTCTTTTTTAGCCTGAGACAAATATTTTCTCGCCAAGCGATCTGCTTTTCTTCGCTTGTTTCCAACAATATCACTATCTCTTTCTTGTTTCTTTTTCCCAATAAAAATTCCTAGCGGAATAGACAACAAGGGTAATATCATCAGTAAATAAAAAATATTCGAATTAAAAAAGTCTTCATCTTTTGCAGTGGATACAAAATCAGATTTTAAATGGATATATCTGATGTCTCCTTCGTTGGCGACAATAGCTTGCTTATTTATTCCGGTAACATCCTGATCGGGTAAGGGCCTTCCGCTCATGGCATTTAAAACGATTGGATTCGTTTCTACAGAATAATACTTTTCTTCCTTAGGATTAAAATACGAAAATGAAACTCCCGGAATCTTAAATTTTCCTCTGGCCTGAGGGACAACAGCATACTGATCATATATATTTCCTTTCAGTCCCCCTAAGGTTGTTTTAATATTTTCTTTATGCTCAGGCTCATAGGCTTCAAGGCCATTCGGTGTTGAAATTCCGGGTAGCTTGACGAGTTTCAAATTTCCTTCACCTTTTAATTCAACTTTTATCTGGGCCGATTCATTGGCTTTTAAATCCGTTTTACTCGGAGTCACTGAGAATTTATAATCGCCTACTGCCCCTGTAAAATTAAAAGGTTTATTCTCTTCTGGCAGCTCTTTCACACGAATGGTTTTTTTACCGGATGTCAAGGTAAAATTCACATCATTCATCAACATATTTCCAAAAAAGTCCCTTCTTCCTATCGGAACTCCTGCTGTAATTTCCATCTCTAAGGGCTCAATTTCCAGTTTGCCCGATTTATGAGGTATCAGCACGGTTTTTCTAACGATCACAAAACGATGCGGTTTTCCTCCATAAGTACCATTTTTAGCCACCCATTTCTTTACCTCGATATTTTGATTCCAAAATCCATTAAACGATGGCGAAGATGCTTCTCTGGTATTCTGAACATTTACCTTATTGATATCAACATAGAGCTTGTAAACTACAGAAATACTCTCTCCAACATAAGGAGAGCTATCAGAAACTTCGGCAACCAGATGAATATTTTGCTGTGCGACGTACCTCGGATCATTCGGGTCTTCCGGAATTTCCACAGCATCAGTCACAGTAATTCTGACCGTATTGGATTTGATCAATTCTCCCTCGTATGACACAGTGGCCGATGGAATTGTAAATGTCCCTTTCGCTATTGGTTGAATCACATACGTATAGGTCAATTTATATGACGTTTTCCCGTTGATCGAAGAAAAACTACTCGACTGGCTCGGGCCAGCCAAGACCTTAAAATTCTTAAAATCAGGAGGGGTGAAATCATCTCCTCCCTGTTTGTCAATCGAAAACTCAATGCGTAAACGCTCATTCAAACCCAAATCAGTTTTACTCACAGCAGCTTTAAACGTTACTTGGCCAAGTACATTTTGGGCTGCAATAAGCAATAGTAATATGGGTAAAAACTTCAATTTCATCTTCTATTTAAATAATGGCAATTCATCTTAACGTTAAAAACTTGATTTTATTTACCAATCTTTTTCCTGATCCACTTTTTTTCCTTTAGCCTTTTGGGCATTCACTTTTTTCTGTGTTTTATTTTCCTCGTTATTCATGGCCTCCAACAATTGTTGAATTTGCTGTTGACTCAATTGATTAGGCTGAGGCTGTTTTTTCTGTTCATTTTTATCACCCTGATCCTTTTGATCCTGCTGATCATTTTGGTCGTCTTCATTATCACCTTCATTCTCATTCTTATCCTTCTTGTCATTCTCACCCTGATCTTCATTCTGATCTTCATTTTGATCTTTATTCTCACTGTTCTGATCTTGTTCCTGATCCTGATTCTTATCCTGGTTTTTGTCCTGGTCCTGATTCTTATCCTGGTTCTGATCATTTTGTTGATCCTCGAGAAGCTTTTGAGCCAGGGCTAAATTATATCGAGTTTCTTCGTCATTCGGATTTAATAACATCGAATTCTTATAGGCTTCTACAGCTTTGTCATACTGCTTATTTTTCATCATCACATTACCAATATTGTGAAATGCCTTCTCTCTTGTTTCCAGTTTTAATTTACTCTTTGCAACTAATTCATACTGTGGTAATGCTTCCTCAAATCTGTTTTGCTCATAAACTGCATTGCCTAAATTATAACCAGCCCTTCCGTAATTTGGATTCTCTTTTAACGCTTTTTTATACTTGACCTCTGCATCCACAAATCGCTTTTGCTTAAAAAGATCATTCCCTTTTCTAAGGATTTGTTTTTCAGCTAGTTTTATCTTGACCGGCTCATCCTCTTTTCCCTCTTTTTCCTTCTCCTGCGCCAAAATGGTCAAGGGCAAAAAGAGCAACAGATATAGTAGTTTATTCATTTTACCTTTCATTAAATAGATTTAACTTTTGCACCCATTTGGTTTTCTTGCTCAATAAAAACACATCCAAAACCAAAAACAACAGACCAAACCCTACAAACCATTGAAACTGATCCTTGTAATCTGAAAACTGTTTGGTTTCAAACTCTTTTTTGTCGGCCTTTAAAAGCAGCTCCTCAACATATTCAATCGTCTTGGAGGTTTTGTTTCCATAAATATACTTTCCATCACCTTTTTCAGCAATGTCCTTTAGGGTTTCAACGTTTAACTTGGTAATCACAACCTCGTCTTTATTGTCCTTTTTATACCCTATGAATTTGCCCTTGTTCTTGATCGGTATCGGACCTCCTTTATTTGTACCAATACCTATCGTATAGGTTCTAATCCCTAAATCAACGATCTCTTCAGCTATCTTACTCGAGTTCTCCTCATGATCTTCTCCATCTGAGATCACAAATAAAAACCTGTTGGTTTGTGTGTCATCATCAAAAAATGTCTTCGACAATTCCAAGGCTTCATTAATGGCGGTTCCCTGCGAAGAAACCATATCTGGCCCTGCATTTTGCAAGAACATTTTAGCTGCACCATGATCCGTTGTGATAGGCAGTAAAGGGTAAGCATTTCCAGCATAAATAATAATTCCAACACGGTCACTTCCTAACTTATCAATAATCTTGGAGATGATCTGCTTCGACTTTTCCAACCTGGTAGGAGCGATGTCTTCAGAGAGCATACTTTTAGAAACATCTAAGGCAAAAACAATATCTACACCTTGTCTTTTCACTGATTTTAACTGAGTTCCCATTTTTGGATTTACCATAGCCACGATCAATAGTGACAAACCAATAAGAACAAAAATCATTTTCAAAGCTGGTTTAAAAACAGATTTTTCAGGACTTAACTGATTTAACAATTTCAGATCTCCAAATTCCTTTTGCTTCTTTACTTTCCAAAACCAATTCAGGAAGTAAAAAAGCACTAGTACCGCAATGGCGATAAAAAGATAAAAATATTTTGGCTCCTCTATTTGATACATTTCTTACTAAATAAAACTTCTATAAACCGTAAACCTCAATAACATTTCCAATAAAATCAGAAAACCTGCCAACATGATTAAGGGTCTATATTTTTCTTGATAATTATAATACTTAAATTCTTCTATTTCAGTTTTTTCCAGTTTGTTGATTTCGTCATAAATGGCTTCAAGCTTTTTATTTCCTGTAGCCCTAAAATATTTACCCTCTGTTTCAGCAGCTATATATTTTAATAATTCTTCATCAATTTCAACAGGCGCATTTCTAAAAATCAATTTTCCGTTTAAATCTTTAGCCACCGGAAACAAGGCAGTCCCATTGGTTCCCAGGCCAATTGTATAAACTTTTATGTTCAGTTCTTTTGCTAATTCAGTAGCCGTTCTAGGGTCTACAAATCCGGTATTGTTCACCCCATCCGTCAGTAAAATGATCACCTTACTCTTGGCCTTACTGTCTTTTAACCTGTTCACTGCTGAACCAAGCCCCATTCCTATGGCCGTACCGTCTTCAATCTGGCCCCATCTAATTTTCCGAATCGTATTCTGAATGATGGTCTTATCACTAGTAATCGGGGTCTGTGTAAAACTTTC
Source organism: uncultured Flavobacteriaceae bacterium (assembly GCA_964419405.1). Taxonomy (GTDB): domain Bacteria; phylum Bacteroidota; class Bacteroidia; order Flavobacteriales; family Flavobacteriaceae; genus Lutimonas. The sequence continues at coordinate 18,741 of CAYQPI010000173.1, read as the reverse complement.
TCCGGCATATACTACAATTCCGATCCTGTCATTCGGCCTTTTCTGCACAAACTTGCTGGCAACTGTTTTCAAGGCCTCCAATCGATTGGGTTTTAGATCTTTAGCCAGCATACTTGCCGACACATCAATAGCCATGACAATATCGATTCCTCTGGTTGTTTTGGTTCTTTTGCTTACCTCAACATTTCTTGGTCTTGCCAGAGCAATGATCAAAAGAGCGATAGCTACTAATCTCAATACATAGAGCAAGGGTTTTAATCTGGCCCAAATATTACCTTGCTGAAACCCTGCTATACTGGGTACATTCAAATCAGCATTGTCTTTTTTTCTCACCAAAAAGTACCAAACTGCCAATACTGGAATTAGCAATAAGAACCATAAAAACCCTGGATTTGTGAACTCCATATTACTCCCCATCATCTGCTTCTTCTTTAGATTCCAATTTAATGGGGTGTAACGTATCTATAATTCCTTCAGCATCTGTTCTATGCAAACTAATTTCATTTTGTAAAGGCTTGGATTTGGCAAATTTCACAAGATCAGCTTCTTGTAGCAATTTCTGCAATTTCCCTAAGGTCTCCTGTGGAATATTCAATGTACTGCTGGCATTAAAGTCACCAATAGTTTCTATCAGCTCATCCGTTGTCGACTCCAGTGCCGGGATATTTAGCTCTTTCTCAATAAAGGTTCTAACAATATCAGTCAATTCAACATAGTATAGCTTAATCTTATTCTGAGAAATCAGCTTCTTACCATCCAATTCTTTTAATCTTAATTTAGCGGCATCAAAAGGAGGAATTCTAGACAAAATCTCTTCCTCTGTTGGCTTGTCTCTCAACACAAAATATAAAATGAGACCAATAATAATCAGTGCAGCAATTAAACCCCAGAAGTAATTTAAATAATCTGAAAACAAATAAGGCTCATTCTCAATCTCCTTAATGTGATACATGGGTTGTTTAATTGTGTCTACTGGCACTGTCGCCACATCGATGATGACATCATCAGTCAGAAACCTTTTATTCTTAATAAAAATTTCCTGACCAGGAAGCACATACCTACCACTATCAAAACTGGTCAAGGTGTATTTTTTAATCAATTGATTCTTCAAAGAATCGATCTTGTGAGAAGTCACCACTCCAATTCTGTTCAAACTATCCATTTCCAATTTCGGAAATCTCACATCGGTCGTCTGATCAACAATGATCTCATAATTAAACTGCTCACCAATTCTAATTTTTGTGGTATCAATTTTGGTAGACACCTGACCATAACCTGTCAGGCCAACAAACAAAAACAAGAGTACCAAAACACCCTTAACACCAGGATGTCCAGTTTTTAACCTATATTTCAGGAAACCTTCCTTATGATATGTTTGACTAAACAAAAACTTCATTTTCTTCATTCAATTTTCTCAGCATTTGTCAGATGACATTCTGCTAGGCCCTTCTTTTAAAATAGCCCAATAACTTCTTTACATAACTTTCATCAATCCTGGTATTGATAACTCCAGAGCCACTTTTTGTAAATGAGTCCTCATAGTAATCGACCGTTTTGAGATAATTAGCACGATAATTTGTTCTTACCGTTTTAGAATTTGTATTAACTAGTTTGATCTCTCCGCTTTCAGCATCTCTCATCGGAACCATTCCCAGCTTTGGAAGTTCCGTTTCTAACCTGTCATAAACCCTGATACCGGTAACATCATGTTTTTTACCAACGATTTTAAGGGCATTATCATAACCCGTGTCAATAAAGTCAGAAAGAATAAATACAATTGCCTTCTTCTTCATCACATTTGAAAGATATCTTAAAGCTTGGTTGAGATCGGTTTTTTTACTTTTAGGTTTGAATTCAATCAATTCACGAATGATTCTTAACACATGCGTTTTTCCTTTTTTTGGAGGAATAAATAATTCAATCTCGTCAGAAAATAGCAACAAACCTACCTTATCGTTATTCTGAATGGCAGAAAAGGCCAGTGTGGCACTTATTTCAGTTAGAATATCTCTTTTGAACTGCTCTCTAGTTCCAAAAGATTCAGAGCCGCTAATATCAACAACCAACATCATGGTCAGCTCTCTTTCTTCCTCAAAAACCTTTACATAAGGCTCATTGTACCTGGCCGTAACGTTCCAATCAATGGATCTTATATCATCGCCAAACTGGTACTGCCTGACTTCTGAAAAGGTCATACCACGCCCTTTAAACGAACTGTGATATTCTCCCGAAAAAATATGGTCAGACAATCTTCTTGTCTTGATCTCAATTTTTCTAACCTTTTTTAGTAATTCTTTAGTATCCACTAGCGGGTATTCTAATTAAACATCGCAATCTTCAGCGCTTAGAGATTGTAGTTTTCAAGTTTCCAATGGTTGTTGAATAGTTCATTCATTAAGGCACCTCTACTTCATTAACTATTTTGTTAATGATATCAATCGAAGTGATGTTCTCTGCCTCAGCTTCATAGGTAATTCCAATACGATGCCTTAAAACGTCATGAACTACGGCACGAACATCCTCAGGAATCACATAACCTCTTCGCTTAATGAAGGCATAACACTTAGAGGCCATCGCCAAATTAATACTTCCCCTAGGTGAGGCACCAAAACTAATCAACGGTCTCAATTCTGCCAATCTGTAATCTTCAGGATACCGCGATGCAAAAATGATATTTAGAATATACTTTTCTATTTTCTCATCCATATAGACCTCTTTCACCGATTCTCTCGCCCGAATAATCTGATCTATAGATACAACTGCATTCACAGAACCAAAACTACCTTGTAAATTATGTCTCATAATCATTTGCTCATCATCCAGTTTTGGATAATCAATGACTGTTTTCAACATAAATCTATCAACCTGTGCTTCAGGTAATGGATAAGTTCCTTCTTGCTCAATCGGATTCTGAGTCGCCAACACTAAAAATGGCTCTGGTAATTTAAAACTGGTATCACCAATGGTTACCTGATGTTCCTGCATGGCTTCTAACAAGGCAGATTGAACTTTCGCAGGTGCCCTGTTGATCTCATCAGCCAACACAAAATTGGCAAAGATCGGACCTTTTTTAATGGAGAAATCATTCTCTTTCATATTAAAAATCATGGTACCTATTACGTCGGCAGGCAGTAAATCTGGCGTAAACTGAATTCTACTGAATGAACCCTTAACGGCCTTAGACAACGTGTTTATAGCTAAGGTCTTTGCCAAACCAGGCACTCCTTCAAGTAAAATATGACCGTTTCCGAGCAAACCGATTAACAGTCTTTCAAGCATGTGCTTTTGACCCACAATCACCTTATTCATCTCCAAATGAAGCAGGTCGACAAATGCACTTTCCTTTTCTATTTTTTCGTTGATCAATCGTATATCAACATTTGCGTTTTGTGTATCCATTTATCTTTTTAAATTTCTTTTTGTTTTTAGACAACAAGGGCAACAAATCTAAGGGATAGGTAAGTTTTTTCTTGTTAAAATTTGGTTAAAAGTATAAAATTAAAAAACTCGCCTAACTGGCGAGTATACTGCATTAATACTGTTCTTCCTTGTTTGGAAAGTCCTTTGATTTTACATCTGAAATATAACTTCTAAAGGCATTTCCCATTTCGGTATATAAATCAAGGTACCTTCTTAAGAACCTCGGGCTAAATTCATGTGTCATTCCCAACATATCATGCGTCACTAAAACCTGACCATCAACTCCATCTCCAGCTCCAATCCCAATCACCGGAATAGAAACACTTTCTGCAACTTCCTTGGCCAATTTTGCAGGCACTTTTTCAAGTACAATTCCAAAACAGCCCAGCTCTTCTAACAATTTCGCATCAGCCTTTAATTTAGAAGCTTCCTCCTCCTCTCTGGCTCTTACCGTATAGGTACCAAATTTATAGATCGACTGAGGTGTCAAACCTAAATGCCCCATGACAGGGATTCCGGCAGACAAAATTCTGGTAATCGATTCTGAAATTTCGGCGCCTCCTTCAAGTTTTACTGAATGAGCACCTGATTCCTTCATAATTCTTATCGCCGAATCTAAAGCTTGTCTGGAGTTCCCTTGATATCTTCCAAAAGGAAGGTCTACAACAACCAAGGCTCGTTCTATGGCTCTAACAACCGAAGAGGCATGATATATCATCTGATCCAAGGTAATAGGTAAGGTCGTTTCATGACCCGCCATTACATTCGAAGCTGAATCTCCAACCAAAATGATATCAATACCGGCATGATCAACAATTTTGGCCATGGTAAAATCATAGGCTGTCAACATGGCAATTTTTTCACCATTTTTTTTCATTTCAACCAACGTCTTGGTTGTAATTCTTTTGTATTCCTTTTTAGCTACAGACATAATAAAGATTTAGCAATGCAAAAATAGCGATAATTTTTAAGCGCTTGGCCCTGTGATTTATTAATTTTAATCCCTCTAAAATTCCAACTTTATCAACCTTATTCTTTGACGACCCTTACCAAATTTGGAAATATGGTTGGGGCAAAGTTTTTAACCGGTTCGTACAAGACAGATTTTTTTACTTTAGACTTTTCTACAAATCGCAAGGAAGCATTTATTTCATCATACACTAGCAATACGATACTCAGTATCAAAGCGTATTTTACAAAACCAAAGATTGCACCAACCATTTTATTGAAAAAACCCAAAGCAATGGTTTCTGCTATTTTAGTCAAGGCCTTCCCCAGAAGTACCATCCCGATTAAAATGATTAAAAACGTTCCTGCGAACGACACCAGCTGCAGCATTGACTCATCCCAACTCACACTTCCCTTTAAAAAATTTCCCAAAAAATGCGAAAAATGTATGGCTCCGTACACACCAAGTACAAGTCCGACCAAGGTGGTAACTTCAATAAACAATCCCTTTAAAAATCCGTTCACAGTACCAAAAATAAGTATCAGCCCTATGATAATGTCAATCGTATTCATAAATTTTATCTTTTAACTATGGTAATTTTTTCATTAATATAAACTAAGATCTTGTCTGCCACGTCATAATTCAATTTCTTCAAAACGTCGGCATAATTTTCAATCTGAAGGTCATGATTTTTATTAGGGCTTCCTGTTTTGTAATCGATTATGGTTACTTTCTCCTGCTCAAAAATCAATCTGTCTGGGATGACGATCTGACCAGAATCTGTCAATATCTCTCTTTCGTTGATCACTTGAGATCCCTTTTTGAAATGCCTTTCGATCAAGGGGTGTCTTACAATAGCGTACATCAATTCTTCTATTTCTAATCTCATGTTTTCCTGAATCATCCCTGTTCTCACAGCACTCTCCAAAACAAAAGGTATACTTTCTTCATCAATTACTGCTGCCATCAATTCATGAATCAGGTTCCCGTATCCAATGGCCTCTGCTCTGGTCTGATCCCACAATAATTCAGAATTCGCAACAATATGAATTTGATGATCACTCCAAGAACTACTAATAAATTCTTTTTGCAATTCTGCAGTTCCATTCGATAATTCCGGAGTACTCACTCTTTTTTGATCGCCAAATTCGTACAAAAACTTCTGATCTTCCCAAAGATGATGATGTTTTAGAAAATCAACAAAAAGTTGGGAACTTGTCCCTAGTTCTTTGCTCGTTTTTTTCAGCTCTGAAATCAAATACAACTGCTCAATCGCCCTGGTCATGCAAACATATAACAAATTATAACTGTCTAATTCTTTCTCTTTTTCCTGATCGTCAAAAATAGAAGCACCATAGTCACCTGTTTTTTTTATTGCTGACGAGGAATTCACTAAAATGGAATCAAAACCATTATAGGCTTCTTCTTTCAGATCTTTATACCAAGCTTTGGGATCTCTTTCATCGTAAATATCAAGATCAAAAGGATAAATCACCACCGGAAACTCAAGGCCTTTCGATTTATGGATGGTCATAATTTTAACTGCCTGAATATCCTCTGAACTCACAATATTCAATCGTTCTTTTTTTTCTTCCCAAAATTCTAAGAAAGAACTGTTTTTCTGTGATTTCCTTTGCGTATAGTCAAACACAAAGTCAAGAAAAAACTGAACAAAAGCATCTGATTCAGTAGTTAATCGAAAACATCTTATCAAGTCTTCTACTCCTTCTAAAATTGAATACTCGTTGAAAGTGTCAGGTGAATAAAACACGTGAAACTCTTCAAGCGATTCGAAAAGGTCATTCCTTTCTTTCTTTACAAACGTAGCGATAAATTCATGCTGAGCCATGTCAATCTCTAAATGGTCATAAAGAAAATACAGTATCTCGTATCTGGCATCATCATTCTTATCATCCTGAATGATGCGCATCATGTTTATGATAAAATTAACCTTTCGGTTGTTTTTTACCTGAAGCGTCTCAGAACTGACAATGGCAACCTCTTGTGCTGTCAAAAATTTGGCAATAGCGGCTCCTTCTTTCTTCTTCCTGACCAAAATGCAGATTTCATTCGGCTGGTATTGTTTGAACAATTCTATCAAAGTATCAAAAACATATCTGGGATACACTTCTTCGCGTTCCTCATTGTTCCTGCATGCTTCCATAAACCGCAAACTTACATAGCCCCCCTCTTTCTTATTGGATCTCTGAGCATTTCCTGTCCTATACAGTTCACCATAGGCTTCATTTCCAAAATTGCCGGCAATATGACTAAAAAAATCATTGTTAAAATGAACGATCTGCTGATAACTCCTGTAATTTGTATCAAGATTTAATGCAAACTTCTGTGCCTGAAAAGGATTCGCATCGATTTTATTCTCCTCTGAAGACAAACCAATAAACTGTTCAGCCTTACCACCCCGCCATCGATAGATAGCCTGCTTCGCATCACCAACAAGCATTAAACCAGCTGCCTCACCACTTAATGCATTGTCAATTAATGGAATAAGGTTTTGCCATTGTAAGACAGACGTATCCTGCATTTCATCAATAAAGAAATACTTGAATCTCTCCCCTAATTTCTCATAAATAAAGGCTGCCGGCTCATGGATCAAATGCTCACTGATCAACTGATTGAACTCGGCATTAAGCCTTATATTATTTATAGTCTTCAACTCTTCCAAAGCCTGATTAATGGCATTAATGACCGCCAAAGGAACCAGGTTTTTGAGAATTAGTTCAGTAAATTTATATTTTTCAAACAAAATTGACGCCTTGTTATAATTGACGATAAGTTCGTCGACACAACCATCGATTGCAGCTTTTATCGCTGCGGGTTTTGTTTTCCCATAAAAATTCCGATCCCTGATATTTCTGAACGTACTGCTTTCATGGTCAAAGTCCAATGCCGTTGGTTCATGAATCATTTTAAGGAAAAATTTCGGAATCTGACCCCTTAAAAAATCCTTAACATCGATGCCATTCTCCTGAATCAATGCAATGGCCGATTCTCCAATCCCTACTAATTGTTGTTTATAGGCTGATTGCTGTTTTCTGAGCTTAACAGATAATTCAGAAAACGAAGACAAGCTCTTGTTTGCCAATTTGGAGAGCTCCTCAGAATGATTTTCATTTAATATGAGTTTAGAAATATCGAAAAGATCTTTGCTGATATCCCAGGATTTATCTTCGATTGTTTTTTCCTTAGAAAAAGAAACCAACAATGCGGTGAGTTCCTTGTCGATACCTATCTTAGACAAAACAATATCAACTGCTTCCTTCAAGATGGCATCGGTATCAAGTTCTACTTCAAAATCAGTTGATAATCCAAGATCAAAGGCAAAGGACTTGATCAATTTATTGGTAAAACTATCAATTGTTTTTATGTGAAAGGAGGCGTAGTTTTTTAAAATATCCTGTAGCCTTTCTTTTGCTCTTTTCTGAAGTAATCTACGATCCAGGCCAGTTTCAGAAACGAGAATATCAAGCATGTCATTTGATGTCTCATCACCTGCTACCAATGAAAAACCAAGTAAGCTTTCCAAAATCCTGTCCTTCATTTCAGTGGCCGCCTTATTGGTAAAAGTGATAGCCAGTATATGCTGGTACAATCTAACATCAGGATCACTCAAAATGATCTTCAAATATTCCTTGACCAATGTGAAGGTTTTTCCACTACCCGCAGAAGCGTTGTATACCTTAAAAGATGTGCTAGAATCCAATGATTGATTTTTCATAAAAGTAGTGAAATTGACGAGATCTGTAGGTTGATTCCAACAAAATTTAATCCAAAAAAATCAATCAAATCATACCAGGAAAATACGCCAAAGCTGAGCGACTAAAAAGGTAACCACAAACCCAAGAATCACCGGCAAAATGCTAGCTACAGCAGTCCATTTTACGCTTTTTGTTTCCTTATAAATTGTGTAAATAGTTGTACTGCAAGGGTTGTGAAGCAGACTGAACAACATGAGATTAACCGCTGTTAGCAAGGTCCAGCCTCCTGCCTTCAAAATACTGCCTGTATCCGTAACTGAATCGAGTTCAAACATCACCCCCGCTCCTTCTCCTCCAGTAAGTCCGGTCACCAAAACGGTGAGCATCAAAATAGTAGGTATAACAATCTCATTCGCTGGAATAGCCACAATATAGGCGACTAAAATCACGCCATTCAATCCTAGCAAGAAGCCAAATCCATCAAGACTTTGCACGGTCCATCCTGCCAGACTTAAATCACCTATATAGATATTTGAAATTAACCAAATTACAGCACCTGCCGGAGCCGCAAACACAATGGCTCGCCATAACACAATCAATGTTCTGTCAATGATCGAGGTATAAATTGTTTTCCAAAACCTGGGTGGACGATACGGTGGAAGCTCCAGATTAAAGGTTGAAACCTCCCCTTTTAAAACAGTTCTGGACAGTCCCCATGAAACAAGAAACATAAAGGCAATTCCTAATATGGCAATCCCAATAACTGCTAGCAATGACGCCAGACCAGAAAAGCTGGCAGGCACCACAGCTCCAATAAATATCGTGGCAATTAGAATCTGAGTGGGCCAACGTCCATTACATAAAGAAAAATTATTCGTAATAATTGCAATTAATCTTTCTCTGGGGCTGTCTATAATTCTTGTTGCTACCACGCCAGCGGCGTTACAGCCAAAACCCATACTCATGGTAAGAGCCTGCTTTCCGTGGGCTCCAGATTTCCTGAACAGATTATCCATATTGAAGGCAACTCTTGGCAAGTAGCCAAAATCTTCTAATAAGGTAAACATCGGGAAAAAAATGGCCATAGGTGGCAACATCACAGCAATTACCCATGCAACAGCCAAATATACTCCATCAAATAAAAACCCACTCAACCACCAAGGCATCCCTAGAGTAACCCCCAAATTTTTTAAAACAGGATGTAAACCGTCCAATAAAAGTTCCGCCAGCATGGCAGACGGATAGTTAGCTCCCTCTATCGTTAGCCATAAGACGACTCCCAAAATCAAAAACATGATGGGAAAGCCCCATGTTTTGCTGGTAACTATTTCATCAATTTTTCGATCAATCCTGAAATGTTTTTTACCCGCATCTTTAGAAACTGAGCCTTTGGCGATCTCAGAAGCATCTGCGTAAATCCCTTCCGCCAGATGATCGTGAAAATCTTCTCCAATCTGCCAACGAAGCTCGTTGGTCATATGTAATATTTTATCTACAGAATTCTGCTCCATGCTATACTAATTCACCCGTTTTTAAAGCCTCAATAATTCGGTTATCTCCTTCCAGAAGTCTAAATGCGATCCACCTGCTATTAGGAATATTTGGAAACTCCCCCTCAATCTCTTTGCTTAATTTGGTAACCGCATCGAGGATGTTCTTCGGTACATTTTTGATTCTTCTAGGCTTGCAAATAATCTTGCCGCTTGCAATGTCATCTACTGTTTGGATCAACTCAGGTATACCTCGTTGATATCTTGCGCTGGTCGCAACAACAGGAATTCCCAAATCTTTTGATAAGGTTCTGGCATCAATTTCAATGTGATTTCTTTCCGCCTCATCAATTAGGTTCAAACACAATACGGCCTTATCGGTAATTTCAAGAATTTGCAAGGCGAGATTCAAATTTCGTTCCAATCTGCACGCATCAACTACCACGATTGTAACATCAGGTTTTCCAAAGAGAATAAAGTTTCTTGCAACCTCCTCATCCTGTGATGTAGATAATAATGAATAGGTTCCTGGAAGATCGACAAGCTTATATTTTTTATTGGCGTATGAATAAGCCCCTTCGGCCCGAACGACTGTTTTCCCCGGCCAATTTCCGGTATGCTGACGCAAACCAGTCAGCGCATTAAAAACGGTACTCTTACCTGTATTAGGGTTCCCTGCAATGGCAATAACATGGTCAAAATCACCAATATCAACCCCAAGTTTTTTCAACCCTTCTGAGTTGTAATGGGCGCAATTGCCGCAAGCATGATCATCTTTCTTAGCCATAATTACAATTTATTAATAAGGATTTTAGACGCCTGGTCATTTCTTAGTGCAATACTTGTTCCTTTAATAGAATAGGCGACAGGGTTTTTCATTGGGCTATTAAGATCAATTTTTATCTCTGATCCGTTGACAAATCCCAGGTCTAGCAACCGTCTTCTGTTTTCTCCTCTGCATTCTTTCGACATGCCTACAATAATTCCGACTTCCTCATCCTTCAAACTCGAGAGTCTTACAGTGCCCTCTTCAATTTCTATTTCTTTTTTCAAAGGAGCAACCGTAATGTTCGCCGCCACGATCGGTGCCAGAACAAACTCTTCACCTTCAGAGTGAAAAACAACCCTTTCATTGTTCTTTTCTTCAATCCTGATTACGGATCCAATATGAATTTTCTCTGCCAGTATCTGCCGATAAATCACATCCGGCTCGTCTTCAATATGTACTATTCTCCCAACACTTTCTGCTGACATCGAAGACAAAGGTTCTCCAACGATCTCCTTTAGCATCCCAGACTTATTGGGTATCGGATCTCCGTGAGGATCATACATCGGATTCCCTAATTGATTGGCCAGCATATCAGTTTCTTCATGACTCAATACATGTTCCATCTCTTCAGCCATATCATGCCAGTCAGACTTATCGAATCCTGTTTTCTCTGCTAAATACTTTTCCCATAACCTATGAACTCTTATGATTTTTAAAGCATACTGTCTTCCTTCTGGTGTAAGCTGCAATAAATCCCCTTCCACTTTAAGAAGTTCCAACACCGACATCTTGTGAATGGCTTCAATAATCACTGAGTCTTTAAATTTTAATGAATTGGTGATCACATTTATATCCGTTTCAGAACCATAGGTTTCCAAGCGATACAGTTGCTTTAGAATATCTTCGATCACAGTCTTTTCATTCGACTGATAATTGTTTTTGATCAACCAGAACCACCCTTTTACAGGGCGAAAAAAAGCGAAAATCAAGATGACAAACCCTGTAAAAACCAGCAAAGAAACTATGGGGTTGTAGCTCATTATTTCACATTTTTTAAACACAAATTTTCGGCTACACTACTCGTTATCACCAATCTATGCGTTTTTGTTTCAATATGATACGAATCATCAAAGGGTTCAATATCAATTACTCTAATTTTATCTCCCAAGGCGAGGTTTTTCTTACTCAGGTATTTTAAAAAAGTAGCTGAAGAGTCTTTAACCCCTACAAATACTCCTGACGAACCAATACGCATTTCTTTAATGGTCTTGGTTTTACTAATCATCATTCTTCCCTGAGCATCAGGAATCGGATCTCCATGGGGGTCTAATTTCGGAAATCTTAAAAAAGCATCCAGCTTATTGATCAAGACTTCTGACTTAACGTGCTCCAACTGTTCAGCGATATCGTGCACCTCATCCCATTTAAACTGTAATTTCTGAACTAAAAAACTCTCCCACAAGCGATGCTTCCGAATAACCTTTAAAGCACTCAACCGACCTAATTCCGTGAGATAAACTCCCTGGTACTTCTTATAAACCACCAATTCTTTGACAGAAAGTTTTTTCAACATGTCGGTTACCGAAGAGGCCTTGGTCTTTATTTTGCCGGCAATAAGGTTGGTACTCACTTCATTACCATATTCGCTTTCTAAACCGTAAATAGTCTTCAAATAATTCTCTTCTGCCTGTGAATACATCGCTATTTTTTTTGCAAATATAAATATTAATTTAGATATGTCTAAAATTTAACTGTGTTTTTATTGTTATCTTTAGGATTCACAAACCTGGTCTTTATGAAAAATATATACGTTTCTCTGCTGTCTCTCCTACTATTTAACACTGTCATTCTTGCCCAATCTGCCGTTTACGACGCTTCTCTTGGAGCTGATCTTGATCCTATTGATGACTATATTCAAACAGGTGTCGAAGAAGGCGTCATCCCAGGTGGTGTTTTTCTTGTTGCAGAAAAAGGAAAAATCAAATACCTAAAGAGTTTTGGCTTTGACGATAAGCTTAATAACGATACCTATAAAATTGATGATATATTTAGAATTGCTTCAATGACGAAAAGCGTTACCATTGTGAGTATATTACAATTGATGGAAAATGGCGCATTAAAACTGGACGATCCGGTTTCAAAATTTATTCCCGCCTTTAAAAGTACACAGGTATTAGACCGATTCTCTGCCGCTGACTCGAGCTACACCACAGTTCCTCAAAAAAAAGAAATTACCCTGCGAAATCTGTTAACTCATACCTCAGGAATTTACTATGGAGGTTTTGAAACCGATTCTTTGCGTGCTGTATATATGAAAAATGAGCTAATGGGGTTCGGGCTGGCAACAGATCAATATACAACCGAAGAAATGGTCGACAAATTAGCTGCTGCTCCGCTGGCCTTTCAACCAGGAACTTCCTACAAATATGGTTTGAATATGGAGGTTTTAGGAAGGGTCGTTGAGGTGGTTTCGAAAACAAGCCTTGACAAGTATTTCAAAAAAAACATTTTTGATCCTCTTGGTATGAAGGACACCTACTTTTATTTACCTAATGAAAAACAAGCCCGCCTCGTAAAAATTCACGCTTCAGATACGGTGCAAAACATTATTGAAAATCCCTTTCTAGATTATCCAAAACTGCCAGGCCCAAATCATTTTTCCGGTGGTGGGGGACTGAGTTCTACTACTACAGACTATGCCACCTTATGCATGGCACTTTCTAATAATGGCAGCCTGAATAAAAACCGCATCTTAAAAAAGAAATCTGCAAAATTACTCTCAAAACTCGACTTTACTGAATTGGATGCTTCCAACAACGGATTTATGAGCGAGGTAGACGAGATGGGATTCGGACTGGGATATTGGGTGGTAAAAAAAGAAAACCTTCAAATGTCTCCTCTCAGTGAAGGATCATTTGGCTGGGGAGGTTATTTTAACACCAAATACTATATTGATCCAAAAAAAGATATCGTCATCATCGGAATGACTCAAATGTTCGCTTTTGACAATGAATCATTTTGGCAAGGACTGAACAAGGTTATTTACAGAGCTATCAATTAAGATGTTATTATTTCATTTTCAATAACCTGAGGACCCCATCAGTAAAACTCTCCATGCTTTCATCCTCTATTTTAACGGCAAGTGCGTGATCAACGATCATGTCCACCCTGTTCAAGGGAAAGGCCAATCCGGTAGTGATACGTTTCAGCATCATGACTTCTTCCTGCTGAATTTTATGATCTGCCTTAACCATGATCAATAGCTCATACAATCGTTCAATTCTTTCGATACAATCTAAATGAGCTATAGTGGGAACTCTTTCAGGGAATTTCAAGATCTCCTTAAAATTCTCATCTGAAATATTGTACTTTTTAGACACTTCTGAAAGAAATTTAATCTCCTCGGCAGAAATTTCACCATCTGACTTAGCAATGCGGACAATATTGGCAAAGTGGCTGACATCTCTTTTTTGCCCAACTGACAAATATATATCGGAAATATTCATAATATCAATTATTTAGGACTCTATCAAATATACGAAATAAGCCCTAAAATATTTAGGATCTTGTTCTGAAAATGATTTATTATTCTGCACTATTAAACTTATATTTGACGAAAATTTATCATCTTGAGTAAGCAAGTTATTGCTGATCTTTATTCCAATTTTGACAAGGTCAACCAGATCACAGACCTCGTTAAAAAAAATACCCAACAAATTGAACTCAGCAATTTGAATGGATCTTCATTGTCCATGGTGATCTCAACAGTGTTTAAAAGCATTGATAAACCCCTGCTATTTATATGTAATGATAAAGAGGAAGCCGCCTACTACCTGAACGATTTAGAACAGTTGCTTGACTCCAAGAAAAGTGCCTCCAGAGAAGATGTTCTTTTCTATCCCGGATCATATAGAAGACCCTATCAAATTGAAGACACCGACAATGCGAATATCCTGCTTCGAGCCGAGGTCCTAAACAGGATCAATTCTCAAAAAAAACCTGCCTTGATCGTTACCTATGCCGATGCCTTGTTTGAGCAGGTGATTACCAAGAGCGAGCTTAAAAGAAATACACTCAAACTGTCTGTTTCAGATACCCTTTCACTCGACTTTGTTCATGATCTATTGCATGAATTTAAATTTAACAGGGTAGATTTTGTGGTAGACCCAGGGGATTTTGCCATAAGAGGGGGAATTATAGACGTATTTTCATTTTCAAATGACCATCCTTACAGAATCGAGTTTTTTGGAGATGAGATAGACAGTATCAGAACTTTCGACATTGAGTCTCAACTATCAATTGATCGCTTGAGCAAAATAGATATCATGCCCAATGTTGAAAACAAATTTTTGGAAGAAAAAAGGCAAAGCTTTTTGAAATACATTTCATCTAAAACAGCGGTTTTCGTTAAACACCCTGAATTAAACAAGGCCAGATTAGATAAATTATTTGTAAAAGCAACAGAGGCTTTCGAGAATCTAAAAGGTGAAATTAAACACAGCAGCCCTGAAGAACTGTTTTGTGACGGAAATCTTATTGAACAGCATTTGTCAGAATTTACTAGTGTAATTATTGAAAATTCAGGCAAGTCTGCAAACAGCATTCGATTTGACACCCTGGCTCAACCTGCATTTAACAAACAATTCGATTTATTAATTGAAACCCTCAATGAAAATACAGAAAACGGTATCGACAATTACCTGTTCTGTGACAATGAGAATCAGGCCAAACGATTTCATGATATTTTTGACGACCTAGATCAAAAAGTTGATTATAAAAGCGTTACAACTACGCTATATCAGGGATTTATTGACAGAGACCTCAAAATCGCCTGTTTTACTGACCATCAAATATTTGAGCGATATCACAAATTCAGACTTAAAAGTGGCTTCGCTAAAAAGCAATCCATTCAGTTAAAAGAGCTAACAAATCTAGAAATGGGTGACTATGTTACTCATATTGATCACGGTATTGGTCGCTTTGGAGGCTTACATAAGATTGATGTCGAAGGAAAAAAAC
The DNA here is from genome assembly GCA_964419405.1 of uncultured Flavobacteriaceae bacterium. Lineage (GTDB taxonomy): Bacteria > Bacteroidota > Bacteroidia > Flavobacteriales > Flavobacteriaceae > Lutimonas. The sequence continues at coordinate 3,378 of CAYQPI010000173.1, read as the reverse complement.
AAGAGGCAATCAAGCTTATTTATGGAGAGCGAGATGTCTTGTATATAAGTATTCATGCACTGCATAAAATCAGCAAGTATAATGGTAAAGAAGGTAAGGCCCCAAAGGTCCATAAACTTGGCTCCAATGTTTGGAAAAAGCTCAAGCAAAAGACCAAAGCACGGGTCAAACATATTGCCTACAACCTAATCGAACTCTATGCAAAGAGAAAGCTTCAAAAGGGCTTTGCTTATAATTCTGACAGTTATTTACAACACGAATTGGAGGCCAGTTTTATTTATGAAGACACACCTGATCAGTTCAGCGCTACTGAAGCCGTTAAAGCAGATATGGAAAAAGACCAGCCCATGGATCGACTTATCTGTGGAGATGTTGGTTTTGGTAAAACCGAAATTGCTATTCGGGCAGCTTTTAAGGCAGTAGACAATGGCAAACAGGTAGCCGTTTTGGTTCCCACAACCATTCTTGCTTTTCAACACGCAAAAACATTTAAAGAAAGGCTCAAAGATTTTCCACTTCGGGTTGATTATTTAAACAGGTTCAGAACGGCCAAGCAAAGAAAAGATGTCCTCGAAGGACTGAGCAACGGGGCCGTTGACATTGTCATTGGAACACATCAGTTGGTTAGCAAAAACGTCAAATTCAAGGATCTTGGCCTGTTAATTATTGATGAGGAACAGAAATTCGGTGTGGCAGTAAAAGACAAGCTTAAAACAATCAAAGCAAACATAGACACCCTGACCTTAACCGCTACGCCCATACCAAGAACGCTTCAGTTTTCTCTGATGGCTGCCAGAGACCTGTCAGTTATTAAAACTCCTCCTCCCAACAGGCATCCCATCGAAACTCATGTGATTCGATTTGGAGAAGATACTATTAGAGATGCGATTCGATATGAAATTTTAAGAGGCGGTCAGGTGTTTTTCATTCACAACCGTATCGAAAATATAAAAGAGGTGGCTGGTTTAATTCAACGGCTGGTACCGGATGCCAAAGTAGGCATCGGACATGGACAAATGGATGGGAAAAAACTGGAACAATTAATGCTGCAATTTATAAGTGGAGAATTTGATGTCTTGGTAAGCACCACAATTGTTGAAAGCGGATTGGATGTTCCCAATGCCAATACTATTTTTATCAATAACGCCAATAATTTTGGTCTAAGCGACCTGCATCAAATGAGAGGTCGTGTGGGCAGATCGAATAAAAAAGCATTTTGTTACCTCATCACACCTCCATACCATATGATGACCGATGATGCTAGAAAAAGGATTCAGGCTCTTGAGCTTCATTCTGAACTAGGCAGTGGTTTTTATATTGCAATGAAAGATCTTGAAATAAGAGGTGCAGGAGATCTTTTGGGGGGTGAACAATCTGGATTTATCAATGATATTGGATTTGAAACCTATCAGAAAATTCTTAATGAGGCCATACAGGAGCTGAAAGAGAATGAATTTAAAGATCTCTATCATCAACAAGAGTCACAGGTAAAAGAGTATGTGAAAGAGGTGCAAATTGATACTGATTTTGAAATTCTTTTCCCTGATGACTATATCAATAGTATTGCCGAAAGACTCAGCTTATATAAAGAATTGAGCGAACTAGAAACAGAAGAAGAGATCCGGGAATATGAGAAAAAATTAATTGATCGTTTTGGAGAATTACCCATCGAAGCTGTTGATCTGTTAAATTCAGTAAGGCTTAAATGGGTTGCCAAAACACTAGGGCTGGAACGTTTGATTTTGAAACAAAAGAGAATGGTTGGATACTTCCTGGCAGATCAACAAAGTGATTTTTACCAAAGTCCATTTTTTACAAAGGTACTGAGCTATGTGCAATCGCATGGGCAAACATGTGTGATGAAAGAAAAGCAAACCAAAAAAGGGCTAAGACTTCTAATTACCTTCATCAGAATTGATAGTATAGAAAAAGCCTTGACCACTCTTCGTAGCATATAGTTAACTTCTTGTTGATAAGTCGAGTCATATTTTAAAGCCTCCTCCTTTTTTCATTGTATATTTTTTGTACATTTTTAAAAAATTAGAAGCTGCCATTTGCAACGGCACCTATGAAAAAATAACCTTGTCATTTATAAAAATGACTTGGTCTCGCCTAAAAAAGATTTTTTATGAAGAAAAACACTACAAAGAAAATTTACGTCTTAGACACTTCCGTTTTATTATTTGACCACAATTCTATCACTAGTTTTGAAGAGAACGATGTGGCAATTCCAATAACCGTTTTAGAAGAACTGGATCAGTTTAAAATAGGAAACGAAACCAAAAATTTTGAAGCCAGAGAAATCATTCGGTTTCTGGATAAACTATCTGGAACCAACGGATTAAACTCCTGGATGAAACTAGGTAAGGACAAAGGTAAGATCAAGGTGATTATGGACCAGCTTTCTTTAGAAAATCTCGATGCAGAAGAGGTGTTTGGTACTACAAAAAATGACAATAAGATCATCAATGCGGCTATTTCCTTGCAGAATGAAGAAAAGGACCATGCGGTCATACTGGTATCAAAGGATATTAACCTTAGAATTAAAGCGAGAGCCATAGGTCTGGTATCTGAAGATTATGAAACAGGGAAGGTTAAAAACATCAAGAAGTTTTCAGAAGGTCTTCCTATCATAGAAAATATAGATGCAGATATCATCCAAAGTATTTATCAAAAAAATAAAGTAAAAGAAAAAGGTATTCTTGGAAAAGAAAAAATCACCAATGGATACTATATACTCAACAACTGCACAAACTCGGTACTTGCGAGATATAATGGTGAAACCGACGCCATTGAGAAAGTTGATAAAAAATATGTGTTTGGCATCAAACCTCGAAATGCAGAACAAACTTTTGGCCTAAACGCTTTACTTAATGAAGACATTAAATTAGTAGCACTCGAAGGAGTTGCCGGTACGGGTAAAACCCTTTTAGCACTGGCCTCGGCACTGGAACAAAAGAACAAATACGATCAAATAATTCTTGCCAGACCAATCATCCCATTAAGTAATAGAGAAATTGGGTTCTTACCCGGGGATGCAGAAGACAAAATATCTCCCTATATGCAACCGCTATGGGACAATTTAACTTTTATAAAAAATCAATTTAAAGCCAATGAAAAGAAAAGCAGACTTCTGCAACAATTGCAAGAGTCGGGCCTTCTTACAATTACTGCCCTGGCTTTTATCAGAGGTCGTAGTCTGAGCAATTCAATTTTTATTATTGATGAAGCACAAAACCTTACGCCTCATGAAGTTAAAACAATCATCACAAGAGCGGGTGAAGGAACCAAAGTGATTTTTACAGGAGATATCAATCAAATAGATACTCCTTACATGGATGAGCACAGTAATGGCCTGACCTACCTCATCGACAGGCT
>CAYQPI010000172.1:0-5441 GCA_964419405.1 uncultured Flavobacteriaceae bacterium | reverse complement strand
AAAATTAAAAAATGCCCAATTGGCCGAGATGACCATTCAAATGGAGTCTAATGCCATTACCTCACTTGAAAACCCATTGATCAAAGATCTTGGACATCAATTTGAGCTCAAAAAAATCAATCATTTCTATTTTGGGAATATACAGGTCAGAACAATGTCAAATATGAATCGCATCAGAATTGATAATTATCTGGAGATTCTGAAAAAGGATAATTGGAAAACCTATGAAGGAAAACTTCGTCGGGTTTATATGATCACAGAACTATACTATGGCAGCATTCAGATTATTCTCAACAAAGAGTTAAAATCGGAAATAGAAGGGAGTATTGAGGCGTCCCAACTCATACTCGAGAAGACCATTGAATTTGACAGGTCAATAGAATATACCTTTAAACATAGTACTGTTCCTTTCGCCATGCGCCTTGAAAAGATCAAGTCATTCAATGGATAAAAACAGATGGAATTCTTAAATAAATATAACTACAATGACAAGGAGCTAAAAGAAATCATGATATAGAGAACAATGAGCACCACTAAAGCAGAGGTAACAATATCCCAAACAGTATAACTTGACTTGTTCGCTTCCTTTTGATTTTCATCAATGGTTCCAAAAGTCAGTCCGGCCAACTGAGCTTGAGAAGGTGCCGGGTAAAACATACTTACCACCACGGCAATCCCAATACATAAGGCAAAGAAATAAGCGCCAAATACCAGCCAGTTGATGTCTGCAAGGTTGAATAAAAAGCTACCTTCAGTAAAACTGCTTTTCATGATCTCAAGAGTCAGTTTAGAAAAACCAATGATAAAACCGCCTACTAATGTTGCTATGGCTCCATGAGCATTGATCCTTTTATAAAAAATTCCTAATAAAAAAACTGCTGCGATTGGAGGCGAAATATAGGCCTGCACATTTTGTAAATATTCATATAAACCATCTGATAATCTTGAAATGATTGGAATCCAAAGCAGCCCTAAACCCACCACAAAAAACGTAGCAATACGACCGGTTTTGACCAAATCTTTCTCAGGTTTATGGGGTTTAATCTTTTTATAAATATCCAAGGTAAACAAGGTCGAACAGCTGTTGAATACAGAGGCCAGAGAACTCATCAAAGCGGCCAAAAGACCCGCTGCAACCAACCCTCTTAACCCGGATGGTAGTAAATTGCTCATCAATACCGGAAAGGCCTCATCAGGGCTGTTCCAATCTAACTTGCCTTGCATCTTTAAGCCTAAGGCCACAACACCAGGAATCAAAAACAAAAAGACCGGCATTAACTTTAATAAGGCACCAAAAATACTACCTCTTCTACCCTCTTTAATATTTTTTGCGGTTAATACGCGTTGCACAATAACCTGATCAGTACACCAATACCAAATCCCTACCACCGTACTAGTAATAAACAGGGGCAGCCATGGATAATCAGGATCTGAATTCGGGCGCCACATATTAAAATAATCTGAGCCCACTGTTGCTTTAAGCTCACCCCAACCTCCAACGGCATCCAGGCCCATAAACGTGAGTACTCCCGCACCCAATACCAAAATAATGGCTTGAATTGTCTCGGTATACACCACGGCACGCATACCTCCTAGTACTGTATAAATTCCCGTTAATACCACCGTCGCCACTGCCCCAATCCAAAAAGGAATTCCTAATAAGGCGGAGACAACAATACCTCCGGCATAAATGGTTACCGACACTTTGGTTAAGATATAAGCCACCAATGATACGATCGATAATACCCATCTGGATCTCTCGTCAAAGCGCTTTTCTAAAAATTCGGGCATGGTAAAAACCCCGCTACGCGCATAAAAAGGTAAAAACACCCAACCCAGCATCAATACGATCCAGGCATGCATTTCGTAGATCAATAAAGGCATTTTGTCTCCAGCTCCGTTACCAGCCAAACCAACGACATGCTCCGATCCTATATTAGACGCAAAAATGGAGGCCCCTACCATAAACCAACCTATATTTCGACCTGCTAAAAAATAGTCTTCAGTGTTCTTTTGTTTTTGTAAGATCACCCACCAGGCAACCCCCAATAAAATGACAAAATACCCCACAATTACCACCCAATCCAGGGTATCTAATGCCTTCATGCTAATTTTAATTTAATGAATACCTAATTCTTACCAGAACTTAAATATACTGATTGATTATATTTTCAAACAATTCTTGTTTACCACTTTTTAAAGATAACTCCCCATTTCCCTGTGCAATGGAGTATAAATCCTGCATGCTCAGTTTGCCATTTTCAAAATCTTTACCCTTGCCTGAATCAAAAGAAGCATAGCGCTCTGATCTCAATTTTTGATACGGAGATGACGAAATGATCTTATCTGCAATTAACAAGGCCCTCGCAAAAGTGTCAGCTCCTCCAATATGGGCATAAAAAACATCTTCCATATCTGTTGAATTTCTACGGATCTTGGCATCAAAATTAATACCTCCTCCTTGCAAGCCTCCGGCCTTCAAAAACACCAACATGGCTTCCGTGGTTTCCTGGATATTATTTGGAAATTGATCGGTATCCCATCCATTTTGATAATCACCACGGTTGGCATCTAAACTACCTAGCATTCCAGCTTTTGCAGCCGTATCCATTTCATGCTGAAAGGTGTGCTGTGCCAGGGTGGCATGATTTACTTCAATATTCATCTTAAAGTCCTTGTCAAGTCCTTGCTCTCTTAAAAATCCTATGGCTGTTGCCGCATCAAAGTCATATTGATGCTTCATGGGCGCCAGGGGTTGAGGTTCAATAAAGAAATTCCCTTTAAATCCTTGAGCTCGTGCATAGTCACGTGCCATTCTTAAAAACTGACCCATATGATCCAGTTCCCTACCCATATCAGTATTGAGCAAGGACATATAACCTTCTCTACCTCCCCAAAATACGTAGTTTTCACCTCCTAATTTAATGGTGGCATCCAAAGCGAGTTTGATTTGTCCTCCGGCCCTGGCCAACACATCAAATTCAGGATTGGTAGCGGCACCATTCATATACCTTGGGTGTGAAAAACAGTTGGCAGTTCCCCAGAGCAGTTTGATCCCAGAAGCTGCCTGTTTCTCCTTAATATAATCAGTGATAGCAGATAATCTCTTTTCAGACTCAGCGAATGAGGCGCCTTCCTGAATCAAATCATAATCGTGAAAGCAGAAATAATCAAAGCCCATTTTACTAATAAACTCAAAGGCCGCATCCGATTTATCTTTTGCTGCTTGCAGAGGATCGCTCGCCTGGTCCCAGGCAAAATTCTGAGTTCCCGGACCAAAAGGATCCCCGCCCTGCCCGCAGAATGTATGCCAATAAGCTACGGCAAATTTAAAATGATCTCGCATGGATCTACCAGCCACAATTTGCTCCGGATTGTAATATTTAAATGCCAAAGGGTTGTCAGATTCTTTTCCTTCAAATCTAATGTTATCGATACCTAAGAAGTATTCTTTATTTCCTAAAACTGCCATTTTTATTAATTTTTTATACGATTATTGATGATATTGATCTTCTAATTCTTGTTTCCAACTGTCATAAAATTTAGCGTATGTGCCTTTGTTATTCTTTGGATGACAGCTCATAACTTTTTCATTGCTTGTGAAAGCTTCATCTAAGGAGCTAAATATACCAGCACTGAATCCGGCTGCTCTTGCAGCACCAACAGCACCCGTTGTATCTATAATATCAATACTGGTATCGGCCAGCGTTGCTATGGTAGTAGAAAACAATTCCGATCTAAAAAGGTTATCGTTTCCTGCCCTAATCACTGTAAGGTCTACACCATCGTTTTTCAAAATATCAATACCATACACAAATGAAAATGCAATTCCCTCCAAGGCTGCTCTAAACATATGCGCTTTTTTATGCAGGTTAAAATTTAAATTAGAAATACGGGCTCCTTTGTTTTGATTCTTCAACATTCTCTCAGCGCCGTTTCCAAAAGGAAGTATTCTCAAGCCTTCAGCACCAATTGCCACCGTAGATGCCAATTGATTCATTTGATGATATGACGCAGCTGAATCCCCAAAATTTTGCTTCATCCAACTATACTGAATTCCTGCGCCATTAATGTTGAGCAGCTTCCCTATCCTTGGGTTTTCTTTAGTATAATTCACATGGGCAAAATTGTTGATTCTAACACTCTCTTTTGTACTCGTATTATCGGTAATTGCATATACGACACCCGAGGTACCCCCTGTTGCTGCGATCTCTCCTGGATGAAACGCATTTAAGGATAAGGCATTGTTGGGCTGATCACCTGCCCGATAGAGAATCGGAATTCCTTCCGGCAAGCCAATTTCTTCGGCAGCTTGTTTTGTGACACTACCTTGCTCAGAAAAAGTAGCTACTATTTCAGGAATCACCTTGGTGCTTATTCCCATATGTTCAAAAAGCCAGGATGCCGGTTTGTTCTCTTTAAAATCCCACATAATCCCCTCAGATAATCCCGAAATCGTCGTGCTAGTCACACCACTTAACTTCATGGCAATAAAATCTCCGGGCAACAATAATTTATCAACTCTCTCAAATACATCAGGCTCATTTTCCTTCACCCATTTTAATTTAGATAAGGTAAAATTACCAGGAGAATTTAACAGGTTTGAAACACAGCGGTCCTCGCCTAATGCCTCAAAAGCCCTATTCCCGATCTCCACAGCTCTGCTGTCACACCAGATGATGGAAGGCCTAAGCACCTTTTGATGCTTATCCACGATGACCATACCGTGCATCTGATAGGCAATTCCGACGCCTTTAATATCATCAGAAGACACGCCAGTTTGATCGAGTAATCGCTGCGTAACCTTACAGCAATTTTGCCACCAGATTTTGGGGTCTTGTTCTGCCCATCCGGTTTTCTCGGCAAGTATAGCCATCTCTGATTCTGGATAACTGGTGATTCCTATGGTTTTTCCTGAACCTGCATCGATCAATGCTGCTTTCACAGATGAACTTCCTAAATCAAATCCTATATAAAACATAGCTTATAATGATTCTCGTATTATTAATCTCGTATCTACATATTCCTGAAGCGGGCCGTTATTCATTACAAAGTTAGCCGCTCTGGTTCCCAAGGCCTTAAAATCCGTTGAGACCACAGAAATACCTTTATGAATAAACTCTTTCATAGGTGTCTCATTATAGGATAAAAAACCAACGTCTACACCAGGCTCTAATTTCTTATCCTTACATTGTTTCAGGAAATTTGCCAACACCCTGTCACTAACACTGATATAGGCAATTCCTTTTTGGATGTCATAGGATTTCGAATCTGTCAACACCTTCGATTCGATGTGATATGTCTCACAAAACTTTTTAAAAAAAATAAGGGCTTCTATGGGATGATTTGTGTATTCAGGATATAAAAAATGAAGCTCTTTATAGTTGTCAAACAACTCCTTGGCATCCTCTAAGGCATGATAAAATGCAGTCCCGAAATTC
>CAYQPI010000171.1:0-1979 GCA_964419405.1 uncultured Flavobacteriaceae bacterium | reverse complement strand
GTCTCACAAAACTTTTTAAAAAAAATAAGGGCTTCTATGGGATGATTTGTGTATTCAGGATATAAAAAATGAAGCTCTTTATAGTTGTCAAACAACTCCTTGGCATCCTCTAAGGCATGATAAAATGCAGTCCCGAAATTCTGACATACATAGTTATTGTTTTCATTGGCATGGATGTTCCAATCAATGACAAGTAATTTCTCAGAAGGAAGGGTCTCAAGTACTTTCTTGATCTTTACATCGTCAAAATTCATCACTACATATTTATAATACTTCCCTTTGCTACTATTGATGATCGATTTAAAATTTTTAAAATTATAATGATGAAACTGAACATCAGTTATATAATTATTAGGCAAGTTATGGATAAAAGAGTGGTACAACACTTCTTTATAGGCCTTAAATGTGTCGAGGACCAGGAGGATTTTTTTGGTATTACTAGAGACATAATAGCCTTTATTGGGAACCGACTCAATGACCTTCTGGTCTTTGAGTATAGAATAGGCCTTAAAAACCGTATCTCTTGACAGGTTATGTGTTTTACAAATCGTATTAACGGAAGGTAGCAGGTCGCCATTTGATATGCGATTGTTTGCTATAGCATCAGTAATTGAATTGACAAGTTGCTGATACTTAGGAATATCACTTCTAGGATTCAAATCTAAAAAGTTCACATATGCATTCATATTATCCATACTGTTCTGGTCTGGTCTGGTATGTAAACTTAATAAATGCCATTGAAAGAGGCAAAAAAATAATTAGAAATAATCCCTAATGCCCGTCATATGGACAAGAATTGAAGTAATCCTGAATATTGAATTTCCGATCCTCAAAGTGTTCCTCCAGTATTTTAAAATGTCTAATTCTATCAATTCTGAATGCCCTCAAACTTTTACGCAGATGACACCAGGCAATTAATATCCATTTATTATTGGTTGAATACATGGCACAGGGTTCAATCTTTCTAAATGAAGTGCCCTCCTGATTTACTGTTTGATAATTGATCTCTACAAAGTTAAAATTTGTAACGGCCAATTGAATCTCAGACAAGGCATCACTTGAAAAGTCTTCATAATGCCAGTTAAATACATGAATTTTATCACTCAATAATTCGCTCTTTGTTTGAATCGAAGTCTTGAAAACGGATTTAATTTTAGTGAGGGCCTCATTAAAATCAGTCACAAAGGAGGCATCCTTTGACTGACTGATCACATGTTGGGCCGTAATCAGGGCATTGGCTTGTTTTTCGGTAAACTGAACCGGAGCCACCGTATAATTATCTACCAGACTATAGCCGCGGCCTTCAATGGTATACACCGGAATTCCTGCTTCTTCCAATTTTCGTATATCCCTGTAAATGGTGCGTAAACTTACCCCATATTTTTTTGACAGTTCTGACGCTGTCAACAAACGCTTAGATCGCAACAGGGTGAGAATTGATATTAACCTGGGTAATTGAGACATAAAAACAAAGATAGCGAACCCATGGAGGATTCGCTATATTAAATTTAAGACATTGAATGGAAGGCTACCCGGTTACCTTCAGTGTCGGTAAACTGGGCTATAAAGCCATTTTCCTGAATATCCATTTTTGGCATGATCACCTTACCTCCTGCTGCTTCCACTTTTGATAAAGGCGTGTTTAGGTCATCACCTCCATTCAAATAGACTGTAGAACCATCAGTAGAAGGATTCATTCCTTCCATCTGCATCAGGGCACCACCTACCCTATGGCTTTCCATCTCGTACGGAAAGATTCCATATTTTACATTCTTATCATCCATATGATGATCGATAATTTCTACGCCAAGAACTTCCGAATAAAACTTCTTCGCTCTTTCATAATTTGTTACGGGGATTTCAAACCAGTTAATTGCATTTTTCATTTTGTAATAGTTTAATTTGTTTAACATACCACAAAAATAAAGGCACTAGTGACAGATGATGTCAGGGGTGTTGCTTAAAATTTTAGCTGGTCT
>CAYQPI010000170.1:0-8394 GCA_964419405.1 uncultured Flavobacteriaceae bacterium | reverse complement strand
TTGGCAGTTGTAAAATTTGTATTGATCATTTTCGCCGCGATTAAGGCCAATCAAGGTGAAGTGTATAATTATCCCCTAACAATTAAATTTATTAAATAAAAAATTATGATCACTATACTAATCTCAATCGTAATATTTATCGCAAGCACCGTGCAGACGGTATTGTTTTAACAATGGTCTTAACAATCATTAATTAAAAAGATTAAAAGAGAAAAACATGAAGATTGAAAACACAAAAGCACAAATGCGTAAAGGAGTTTTAGAGTTCTGCATCCTTTCTATATTAGAAAATGGTGATGCATATACCTCAGAAATTCTTACCCAGCTAAAAGACGCAAAAATGCTTGTAGTTGAAGGAACAGTATACCCTTTGCTTACAAGATTGAAAAATGCCGGACTTTTGACGTATCGATGGGAGGAATCAACCTCCGGTCCACCGAGAAAATACTATGGTTTAACCGAAACTGGTAAGATATTTTTAACAGGGTTGAATGCAACCTGGAGTGATTTGGTTAAAGCTGTTAACGTAATTACAAAAAATAATAAATCAAAAAATACAACAAAATGAACAAGACAATAAATATAAATCTAGGTGGCATATTTTTTCACATCGATGAAGTTGCTTATCAAAAACTGAAAGGTTATTTAGATTCTATTCGACGTTCTTTAAGTGATGACCCCAAAGGAAGAGATGAAATCATAACTGATATTGAATCAAGAATAGGTGAAATTTTATCGGCCAAAGTAAAAGATGTAAGACAGGTAATCAATGAGCAGGATATTGATGAGGTCATTGAAGTCATGGGAAAACCAGAAGATTATATGGTTGACGATGAGATATTTAATGATGATTCTTATAGTAGTTACCGAAGACAAAGAAGCAGAAAACTGTATCGTGACGGCAGTGACAGATTTTTAGGTGGTGTTTCATCAGGGATGGCTCATTATTTAAATGTTGATGTCATTTGGATCAGGTTAGGTTGGTTGGTCGCAGCCTTTGGTTTTGGCTTTGGATTTATCGTATACCCATTGTTATGGATCTTACTTCCAGAAGCCAATACAACGGCTGAAAAACTCGAAATGGAAGGGGCTGAAGTGAATATTACCAATATAGAAAAAAAAATTCGTGACGAGATCTCAGTAGCCTCTTCAAGGGTAAAAGACGGTATCGATGAAGTTTCTGAAAAGGTAAAGAATGCAGACTATAAGAAGTACGGCAATCGGGCTAAATCTGGTTCGCAGGACTTTATTGATACCTTGGGCAGGATTTTTGTGACCCTGTTTATGATCATCGGGAAATTTATTGGTGTACTCTTGATCATCGTAGCTGTGGCAACAATTTTAAGCATGTTAATTGGCATGTTTACCCTGGGATCAATAGATTTTATTCACGATGACTGGTTGTTCCGAAATTCAGTGATCTATAACAATTCAGGATTGCCCATTTGGTTCTTATCGGTATTGACCTTTGTTCTGGTTGCCATTCCGTTCTTTTTCTTATTTGCATTAGGCTTGAGAATTCTTTCGAACAATACGAAAACAATTGGGAAAACAGCCAAACTTTCACTATTAGGAATTTGGATCGTTGCCTTGCTTGTAGCCATCTTTTTTGGAACCAGACAATTTATGAATTCGGCCTATGACGGAACCGTTACCAATACGCAGGAAATCTATTACAATGTGACCGATACCCTGGAAGTCAAAATGGTTGATGACAAAAATATTTCGAACAATACAGTGATTCGCAGAAATTGGAATTCAGAAATCATTCTCGATGCCGATAATACCGAACGCGTATACTCAAACAATATTCGTTTTAATATACTTGTTTCAGATGATGAAACCATGTATGCAAAAGTGCGTAAGATGTCTCAGGGACAAAGTAGAAAGGATGCCAGAGAAAATGCTGAGATGATCGAGTACTCTTATGAGTTAAAAGAAGATGAATTAAGAATTAACGGCTTCTTTTTAGCTGAACTGAGCAATAGGTTCAGCGAGCAGCGTGTATATGTTGATTTGTACCTTCCAGAAGGTCAGACGGTATATTTGGACGCGTCTACCAAAACGTTTTTATATGATGTACAGAATGTTCAGAATATTTATGATGCGGATATGGCGAAACATTATTTTCAAATGACACAGGATGGTTTTGTCTGTCTGGATTGTGATGAAAATGTGATCAATATTGAAAGTGACGATGATTCCTTTAATATGAAAATTGATGATGAGGGAGTGCATATCGAGATCCAGGAAGATGGAAAAGATAAGTCAGAAGTAAAAATTGACGCTTCAGGCGTCGTTGTTAAAAGTGTAAAAGACAGTGTCTAATCAATGCTCCATGGGCCTCGGATTTATTTCACCTAAAATGTAACGATCCTTGGCCTAATAGAGTCTAATAGTATATACCCTTATTAAAAAAATACAATCATGAAAACTATAATCAAACTATCACTAGTATTATTTCTATTTGTAGGAACCACTTCATGCATGTTCGATGGAGTCAGAGGAGACGGACATGTGGTATCAAAATCGAGAAAGATATCTGATGATTTTGTACGTATTAATGCCAGCAGAGGTCTGGATGTTTATATCACGAAAAGCAAAAGAATCTCTTTAGAGGTGGAAGCTGATGAAAACCTTCACGAGTTGATTGAAACCGAGGTAAGAAACGGAACCTTGTATATTACAGCCAGTAAGAATATCTATTCGGCCAGCGCTAAAAAGATTCACCTGTCAGTGAATAATATCAATGGTATTAATGTAAACAGTGGGGCAGAGGTGTATTCAGAAAATACCATCTCAACGGATAAACTGGTCATCAATACAAGTAGCGGTGCACATGCAAAAATGGACCTTAGAGTGGGTGAATTGACCTGTGAAAGTTCTAGTGGATCAGAAATTAAAATTGCAGGAGAAACAAATTATTTACATGCTTCTTCGTCAAGCGGCAGTGATATTGATGCCTATAATTTAGTTGCTAAGTCATGCAAGGCGCAGGCGAGTAGCGGATCAGGTATTCATGTGAATGTGACAGAATCCATCGACGCAAATGCGTCAAGTGGTGGTAATATTCGATATAAAGGAAACCCTGAAGAGGTTAGTGAAAGAGACAATTCTGGAGGGACCATTCGCGCTTCAAACAGCTAAAAGTTTAATGCTTAGCTTGGAGTATTTAAAATCACGTCTTTGGCGTGATTTATATATTTACGACCTATCGGAATTCGCTTATCTGTAACCAGCACTGAATTGCCTTCCAGGGCCTGAATTTTATCCAGAGCGACCGTAAAAGATCTGTGAATTCGTAAAAATTTACTACTTGGCAATTCTTCAGTGATACCTGACAGAGATTTATGCGCCAGATAATCACCAGTTTTTGTAAAAACTTTGATATAGTCCTTAAGGCTTTCTATAAAGAAAATGTCTTCAAACTTAATCTTGATCAGTTTTTTATCCACCTTAAGAAAAATGAACGATTTTTCGGAAGCAGGTTGCACTTCATCCGCTGAATCAGTCATGAATTTTTGAGATAATTTATTGATCGATTTTAAAAATCGGGCGAAAGGGATGGGTTTAACCAAATAGTCCAATACGTCCAGATCAAAACTTTCAACAGCATATTCTCTATAGGCAGTCGTTATGATAAAATAAGGTTTTTGTTCTATGCTTTTGATGAAGTCAAGTCCGTTCATTTTTGGCATATTAATGTCAATAAATACCACATCAATAGATCCAGACTCAATAATAGAAAGGGCTTCGAGCGGATTAGTGAAAGTTGATTTCAATTCCATATTCGAAAACTCTTTTAAATGAGTTTCGATTACTTCCGCTGCCAGTGGTTCATCGTCGATTATGATACATCTAATTTTCATCCAGGGGTAATTTCAAATTTACACTGTATATATTTCCTTTGGCTTTGGTCTTTAGGCTGTAGGAAGATCCGTAAAGCAGCTGTAATCTTCTTTTTACATTTTCTATCCCAATGCCATGTTTAGGCTTTTTATTATCGGTTTGAGCAAAGTTGTTTGTAACGGTAAAGTAAAGGAAATTGTCTTTAACAACAAAGTCAATACCTACTTTTATGTCTTCCTGATGCTTAGTGCCATGCTTGAAACAATTCTCAAGAAAGGGAAGAAACAGCAAGGGAGGAACTTCTATATCATCAATATTTCCCTCGATACTGATATCAGATTTCACACGTTCTCCATAGCGTAATTTTTCAAGTTCAAGGTAACTGTATAAATAGTTAATAGATTTCATTAAACTTATTCTGGGTTCTTTTACCTCGTACAATACATATTGCATAATTTCAGACAGTTTCATCACGACATTAGCAGCATTTGGTGACTGTCTGATGACCAGGGCATATAGATTATTAAGGGTATTAAAGAAAAAATGAGGTTGAATCTGTGATTTTAGAAAATTCAATTCTGTTTCTAGTTGTACCCGTTGCAGATCATCATTTCTTTTTTTCTCATTGGCCCAGTCATAGGTCAGTTTAATGGCAGAAACTAAAGCGACAACATAAATGGTCCCGATCATAGATTCTATAATATGAATCAGGGTAAATGGTTCTTGGTTGCCCTGTGCTTCGGGCCAGATACTTTCTGTGACCAGAATGTAATTTAAGCCTGTTCTGATAAAGTAGAAGAGAGCCAAAGAGAAGGTGAACAATACCACAAATTTCAAATACTTCTTTTTGAGAATATACTGAGGAATCAGGTAATAGATCGTAAAATACGTGATGATGATATTAAGAGGAAATTCTACTAGATTAGATTTTAAAGAGTACCAGTAATCATTATTGATCGTTGCGAACCTGAAGAAATTAAACACAAAGTACACCGACCAAAAAAGAAAGTGGTAGCGAATGGGAATTCTAAATTCTGAAAAGATCCTTTTTAACATGAATTCTTTGCCTTAATACTTTTATAATTTATATAGTGCTGATAGTAAACTGCCTTTAAATATACAATTTAAAGGCAGTATGGGTAATAGGTACAATACGTTTGTTTTAGGGGCCTTGAACCAGCTCCACAAACTGCACATAATCATCATTTTTTGCAGCCATGATATAACTCTTGTCTTTGATATTGATCATCAAGAGGTCCTTCGTATCACCAGGAATGTACAAGCCACTTTCTGTAGGTGATAAGGCCTTGAATTCACCTTGTCCGTTACCGGCCAAAAATAGTCCGACACCTGCGTCATTTCTAGGAGTTTCCACTTCAGAACCATATAAGTTTCCAGCTACGACAATATCCAGATTTGAATCATTATTGAAATCCTTTACTATAATTTGATTGATACTTGATACTTGAGAAAGATTCGGCAATTTATGGGTGATAAACACGCCATCTTTGTTTTCAAGGTAAATACTGGCGAATGACTTCACTTCATAATGTAATGACTTCTCAAGAGACTTCTTGGTATAAACATCTTCAAGGGTTGCCACAGAAAATGCATCGTAATCTTTGAATTTTTTCTTGATGGCAGGAATCTGTTCTGAAGAACATTGTCTTCCTCTAACTGGAAATTTTTCGCCCTCATCATAATAACTCAATACAATATCATTGGAATTGTTTTTATC
Source organism: uncultured Flavobacteriaceae bacterium (assembly GCA_964419405.1). Classification (GTDB taxonomy): domain Bacteria; phylum Bacteroidota; class Bacteroidia; order Flavobacteriales; family Flavobacteriaceae; genus Lutimonas. Next base: position 2,807 of record CAYQPI010000170.1, on the reverse strand, counting down.
AAAGTCGTTTAAATAAATATCAAAAGGCTCTGTTTCAGTTGCCTGATATTTATAATTTAGACCTAAATTACCAACAATAAAATCGATATCTCCGTCATTGTCGAAGTCTCCTTCTTCTATACTAAACCACCAACCAGTAGCATCAGTAAGTCCAAGTTTTGATGTGATATTGTCAAAATTTCCTCGATTGTTTCTAAAAACACTGATCGGCATCCATTCTCCAACAACGATCAGATCTACCCAGCCGTCATTGTCATAGTCTGTCCAACTTGCGTCAGTCACCATACCTATATCAATCAATTCAGGAGCAATTTTTTCAGTTACGTTTACAAATCTAGGTTTGCCTTTGGTACTAATATTCTCAAGTATAAAGCTGCTTGTAGGCATTGGATAGTTTTTTGGGACCAATCTTCCTCCTACAAAAAGATCCAGATCACCGTCTTTATCGTAATCAAAGGCCTTCACTCTAGAGCCACTTATTATCATTTCAGGAAGAGCAGTTTCTGATTTGGAAAGATTGCCTTTTCCGTCATTAAGATATAATCGATCCTGTAATAATTCAGAGTCATGGTTAAATTCACTACCACCGCTGACGACATATAAATCGTTGAACCCGTCTCCATCGGCATCAAATATTAAACTGCCAAGATCTTCACGGTCACTGTCATCAGCTACATCCGGAAAGTGCATGCGTTCGAAGCCCTTCTCCGTTTGGTAATAAATAGCAGTCTGATTATTATGAGAACCACCAATAACGACATCTTCTAATCCATCACCATTCAGGTCACCTGTACTTGCTCCCGGGCCAAATGAAGAGGTTTTATGAGGAAGCAATACCTGGTCATCAAAGTCATTATAGACGTTTTCTGCATGTTTATGGGCCAAAACGATGTTCGCATCTTTTTCAGTTCTAAATAATGGTTTCTTGGCATTTACTAATGGAGCCTCTCCAAAGGCTGCATTTTTATAATCAAGGGTCAAAAATTGATTCCCTGCGACATCTTTTAACACTTCAATTTTGCCATCTGGCCATGTGACGGTTATTTCTGTTGCCTGTGTGGCCTGGCCAAGACCAAAGTGTAATTGGGGCGCTACAGAGGATTGAAACCCTCTGGTTAAGGTTAATTCCTGAAACTGAGTGGTCTCAGTCGTTTTGACCAAGGTCTTTACGCCCAAACCAAATTTATTGTGCTCAGGTCCAGCGAAATTCAAGGTCAGGTAATTATTTTTATCGGAACTAAAATTTTCGAATATGGCTGCCTTGTCATCTATATTGTTCAATACAATTTCCAGGTCACCATCGTTGTCAAGGTCAGCATAAACGCAGCCATTTGACCATCCCGGAAACTCAATTCCCCAAGCTTCATTTACTTTCTCAAAGCTGAGATCACCATTGTTTTTAAATACAAAATTATCAACTTTTTCAGATGGAATAGCCAATGATTTCTCAAGGAAATTACCTTTTTCGGGATTCTTTTTAAGCTTATTAAAATAATCTTTATTGTTAATTTCTCGTCTGGTTCCGTTTGAAATAAAGATATCTTTCCATCCATCATTATCGAGATCAGCAAAAAGTGGTCCCCAGCTCCAGTCCGTAGTGGCAAGGCCTGCAATACGTGCTATATTGCTAAAAGAGGGTAAAGAATCATGTACATTTCCGTTGTTCATCTGTAATTGATTTTGCATGTACTGGTAGTGAAAACCAGCATTTACAGTTCCCCAGAACAAATCAGGGTTCATTCCAGCCATATTTGCCTTCGATCTTCGGTTATTACCTGGGGTCATATCCATCTGGATGATATCCAGCAACTGATCATTGTTAAAATCGGCTATATCAACTCCCATTCCATACAGTGCGGTTTGTTTGGTAAGTTTTTTTGAATGTTCGCTAAAGGTTCCATCCTGATTGTTGATCAATAAGAAATCAGGTACATTAAAATCATTTGAGATATATAAGTCTGGCCAGCCATCTTGGTTTAGATCACCCACCGTACAACTGTTGGTCAAACCGAAAGACCTGATTTTGGCCTCGGTGGTCACATCAGTGAATGTATCACCATCGTTTCTAAATAATTTATCGGTTTCAATGTCTTTAGGATTACCCATTTTATAGGTATAGTAATTATTGGGTGCATTGAAATTTGTAGGGGGGTAGTTGGCTACATAGAGATCCAGATCACCATCAAGGTCATAATCAAAAAATGTAGATTGTATAGTGTTGCCGATATCCGCTACACCATATTCTTCGGCCTTTTCAGTAAAGGTCATATCTCCGTTATTAATGAACAGTAAGTTTCCTTTTGGCTTAAATTTTCCTGCCACAGAACAATAAATATCCAAAAAACCATCATTGTTTACATCGGCCATGGTAACACCTGTAAACCATCTTTCATCACCTTCAACACCTGCCGCAACTGAAACATCTTCGAATTCCAGGTTTCCTTTGTTCAAATAAAGCTTGTTTGGTACCATATTCCCGGTGAAATACAGGTCAATCAGTCCATCATTATTCAAATCACCTGCAGAAACGCCTCCACCCATATATATGTAGGCAAAGGCCAGATAATTCAGAGAGTCATTCTCAGTCAGATTATTGGCAAAATCAATAGAAGATTTAGATGCATCAAGTTGTTGGAACACCCTGTCGATGTTGGGCTTTTTTGAAGTGGTACAAGAAATAAGGAGGGTAGTGATTGCTAGAAAAAAAAGACTTTTTTTCATGACTAAATATGATTTAAATATGAGCCATAAAAATACAAAAACGGAGCATTAAACAATGCTCCGTTTAGGATTAAATATGATAAAAT
>CAYQPI010000169.1:0-15060 GCA_964419405.1 uncultured Flavobacteriaceae bacterium | reverse complement strand
AGAAGAGGAAGTGGTGCTTCTGAAACATTTACAATTAGAAAAATGTCTGGTACTATTGGTGTTGAAAGAATCTTCCCAATCAACCTTCCGGCGATTCAAAAAATTGAATTGAACAAGCAAGGAAAGGTAAGAAGAGCAAGAATCTATTACTTTAGAGACCTTACTGGTAAGAAAGCGCAGATCAAAGAAAAGAGATCTTAATCATAGTTTTCCATCATAAAAGCCCCTTTTATCATTCGATAAAAGGGGCTTTTTTTTTAACAAATGTTGATAATTGCTATTGATAAAATGTTGAAAACAACTGGTTTGAATTTTTGAAAAAAAAGCGAACAGGTCATATATTTGATCTAGAAATCAGGAAGATTCCTTAATAGATCAAACACGAAGGTGCAGATTTTTGTGATTAATTGAAACGCAATTGAAATGATTTCGCTAAGGCGCAAACCTTAGAGCGACTTACTAATTGTATAGCAAAGTCAATGTATTTAGCATAAATATTTAGATTTTAAAGGTTAGTGGTTGCACATTAAATGTTTTGAATTTTTTAGTTAACGAAGATTTAAGTTTCGACTTTGATCTACTTGGATAAAAGGCTCAGAAGATTTAAAGAAATGAAGCTTAAGGTTGTATTATTGGAGCATGAAAGTGTGAGGATAAGTGATCAATTTTAAGTCGAAAATTCGGCAAATACCCATGATAAAGAGACTTCTTAATCATGGGTATTGTTTTTTAAGGCAATTTATACCTAAGGACACCAGGCAATTCAGAGCGCTCTTCTAGTTATTAACAATTGTTAATAACTAGTGTTGATAAGCTGTTCGTTCTTTTATTCTTCTTTTGTAACCTCTTGTGCCTCTGTTCATTTAAATTTGTTTTGGTCTTTTAGAGATAGGTAGCGATCCCCAATTACAAGTTATGAAAATCGTTACTGAAGCATAGAAGGCTTTAGATTAATTTCTAAAACTGTTAATTGATGTAAAATTACTAAAGTGTTTAGCGCAATTCATCTTTAGTGAAGCAAGAAACAGTCATTCTATAGGGCAATTAATGATATACTAACATTAAGTCCCCCCTATTTTAAACCAAAGCGATACCTACATACTAATGGGTATGGCGAACCAAACCAGAAAGCCATAATGAAGTTCATCTTTATTGTGGCTTTTAATTTTATTAACCTTACTTTTTACACTTTTAATTACGGAATTCTCAAAAGTTATTTTTTTGTTTTTAAGGGGCTTAAACTTTTGCAATGGTTTAGTATATTTGCAGCAAATAAATAATAGACAATGACTAAAATAAAAGTAACGAATCCTATCGTAGAATTGGATGGAGATGAAATGACAAGAATTATTTGGAAATTCATTAAAGACCAGTTGATCTTGCCATACCTTGATCTTGATATCAAGTATTACGATTTAGGAGTTGAGTTCAGAGATGAAACAAATGATCAAATTACGATTGACGCTGCCGAAGCCATTAAAAAATACAATGTAGGTATTAAATGTGCTACCATCACTCCTGATGAAGACAGGGTTGAAGAATTTGATCTTAAAAAAATGTGGCGTTCTCCAAATGGTACCATCAGAAACATTGTAGGTGGAACCATCTTTAGAGAGCCTATCATCATGAAAAATGTTCCCAGATATGTTCAGGGATGGACCAAGCCAATCTGTATTGGCAGACATGCATTTGGCGATCAATACAAAGCGACTGATCTTGTAACAAAAGGAAAAGGAAAACTTACCCTTACTTTTACTCCTGAAGATGGTAGTGAAGAACAATCATTTGAGATCTATAATTATGAAGAAAATGGTGTGGCAATGGCCATGTACAATATTGATTCCTCTATTTATGGTTTCGCTCGCTCAAGTTTTAATCAGGCACTGACCAAGGGATGGAATCTTTATTTCAGTACTAAAAACACCATTCTTAAAGCATATGATGGTCGCTTCAAAGACATCTTTGAGGAAGTTTACCAAACTGAGTTTAAAGAAAAATTTGCTGAAGCGGGCATTACCTATGAGCACAGATTAATTGATGACATGGTTGCCGCTGCAATGAAATGGGACGGTGGATTCGTATGGGCTTGTAAAAACTATGATGGTGATGTTCAATCAGACACCGTAGCTCAAGGTTTTGGCTCTTTAGGTTTGATGACTTCTGTTTTGGTAACTCCTGACGGAAAAACAGTTGAAGCTGAAGCCGCTCACGGAACTGTGACCAGACATTACAGACAACACCAGCAAGGAAAAGAAACTTCAACAAACCCTTTGGCGTCTATCTTTGCCTGGACAAGAGGTTTAGAACACCGCGGTAAATTGGATAACAATCAAGAATTGATCAATTTCTGTCATGCACTTGAAAAAGTGTGTATTGATACTGTAGAAGGCGGACAAATGACTAAAGATTTAGCCTTGTTGATTCATAAAGACAAAATGACTTCTGATGATTATTTAAACACACAGGAGTTTTTAAATGCTCTAAAAGAAAATTTAGACAAAGCCTTGGCTTAAAGTTTTTTTTTACGTTTATAAAAAGGTTTCAATAGAATTTATTGAAGCCTTTTTTTGTGCCTGACATATCAAATCAATATGTATCTTTATGGAGTAAAGTAATATTTCAATGAATAATAAACCGGACAAAAAACGCAGAGAGGCCATCTTTGAAAATGATGAAACCAAAAAGGAATTTAAGAAGGGAATGAAATTCCTTGCTTTGGCCCTGCCCATGCTTTTTGCATCCCCTATTGTGGTCACCATTGGGTTTAAAATGATCAACAAAGGCAGTGGTTATTTCTTGCTCGTACTGGGATGCCTAATGACTTTGATCACCATTGTTATCGTTACCCAGGCCTTTCGACTCATTCTAAAATCGCTTTTCAATAAATGAGACGCAACCCTGTCTTTATAAAGCTTACCCAATGGGAACATTGGCCTATTTCAGCCTTTTACCTACCCCTTCTTCCTTTTTTTCTATGGCGTTCACTAAAGGCAGGGCATCCCTTCTTCTTTACGGTCACCAATCCTTCCATTTTATATTCGGGAGTAGGTACAGAATCCAAATTTCAAACCCTTAGCTTATTACCAGAAAGGCTCAAGCCTGAAAGCCTGTTGATCAAAAAAAATTCTGATCCAAAAAAGGTGTTGAAACTATTGAAGACCGGTAATTTTTCTTACCCCGTGATCGCAAAGCCCGATATTGGATTCAGAGGCTATCTCGTAAAAAAAATAGACACCGAACAAAAGCTGCTCAGTTACTTATCACATGTAGATGAAGATATTATCGTACAGGAATTCATTCCCTATGAAAAAGAGTTTGGTATTTTTTACCACCGAATTCCAGGAGAGAAAAAAGGCAAGATCACCTCTGTAACCATCAAAAAATTCATAAAGATAAAGGGTGACGGAATACGTACAGTGGCCCAATTAATTGCAGCCGATGAACGAGCGTTCCTATATACAGACCTGTTCACTATCATTCATCAGAACAGACTTGAAACTATACTTCCAAAAAACAAAGAATTGACACTTTCTGTGATTGGGAATCATTCTAAAGGAACTCAATTTATAAACGGAAATTATCTGATCGATGAGAGGCTTGAAAAACTGGTTGATGACATCTGCAAAAAGATCGATGGCTGGTACTACGGAAGATTAGATATTAAATACCAAAGCTATGAAGAATTACTGGAAGGAAAGTCTTTTAAAATTCTCGAAATAAACGGCATCATTTCAGAGCCCACTCACATTTACGACGCTTCTTTTGAAGGCGCCACCTACCTAAAAGCTTTGTCATCCATAAACAAGCACTGGAGCATCATGGCAAAAATTGCCCGCAAGTTACATCAAGATGAAAAAATTGCTTACCCCGGTGTCGTTCCTTACCTAAAAAATATTTTCTGGCTACGATCTCACACCAAAAAATTAAAACAATTGAACACCAAAGATTTTTGAGACACCTAATTATTGATCATATCTCCTCTTGGCGTAGTTGGGTTGTATCCAAAGTCTCCATCAGGTAATTTGATACCCATTTGAGAAATGATATAACCAATACTCGCAAAATGGTGAATGGCATGACTGTGTGCCTGAATCAAAGCTGCCGCAACGGTATAATTCGCAGTTACCATACCAAGCCCTAAATCATCCTTGACCACTACTATTCTATCAAGATCCTCTTCAACCATCTCATTCAACAAGGCAATAATTCTGTCAAAATACTCCAAACCCACCGCTACTTTAACCTCAGCCAGCTCATTTCGTTGTCGTGCAGACAAATCAATTTGTCCACTTTCAATTCCTGAAAAAATACACTGAAAAACGTCTAATATATGACGCATATGTATCCCTATACTTGAGTAATAAGGGGCCGTCGAGTTGTTTGCATATTCTTGGTCATCTAATGAGTTTAACAAATTGACTCCTCGGTTGAGGTTCTTAATAATTGCTGGAATCATTGACAAAAATTTAATTGTTTGACGCTAATTTAATAAAATAATTACTTTAAAAATTTAATTAAAGTCAAAATTCCAAGCGCCAAAAACAGAACGCTTAAAATATAGTTGATATTTCTTGCTATAAACTGGGCCTTTTTCTGAATGATCTGAGCAAATTGAGCATACAAAAAGAACAAAGCAAATGCCCCCATAAATACCCCGGTGACAAATAAATTGATAAAAGGTTGCTCCGTTTGCAACAATCCCCTGTTTTCTAATACAGATGATAACACAAGGTAAAATGGAATGGCCAACATGTTCATAGAAGACATCAACATACCCAACCAAAAACTTTTGCCCTGTCTTTTTCCTCCCTCTCCTTTGAATTTTTTTCTCGCCTGCCAAAAAAACAAACCTGACAAGAGAAACAAAACCACGATACCGGCCAATTCAAGACGTTCAACGATTTGAGGATTATCGGCAAAAAACCGCGCAAATACCAGGGCAATAAACGCCTGAGGAATCACGACCAATGCGGCACCCATCGCAAACCACAATCCTTCCGTTCTACCCTTCTGAATAGTCGTTTTCACAACAGTCATGTTCAACATTCCTGGCGGAATAAGACTTAAAAAAGCCATAACAAATCCCAAAACAATGTGTGACAAATAGGCCATCATAAATTCTAGCTTTAGTCAAAGTTCGGAATTGTTATGACAACCAAAAACAATTATTTGAAATATTTTCTAAGCATTTGATTCAGGTCTTCAGAAAGACGCAATCGAATCACCAGAAAGCCAAACAAGGCCGTAAGAAGGCTACTTTTCAATATCATATTGACGAAGGGGTGAAAAGGAAAACTCATCCAGCCAAACAGCAGATAAAAACCAACAATCAGCCCAAGTAAAATCATTGTTTTTGAAGAATAGGGCTGCATCTGCAATTTCATTTTTACATAGTAGACCTTTAGACCCGAGAAAATGGCAACAACCAATAAGGTGGCTAAGGCTGCCCCCTGAATCCCCATTATTTCAATCAGCACTCTGTTCAATACAACAACACTAACTGCCATGGCGATGGCGTAATAAAAAAGCATTCTATAATACTTTGAATTCGTTAAAATAGCACCATTTGTTCCCAAGGACAACTTGATCAATTCAGCAATTGAAATGAGCAAAACCACATAAATTCCAACACTGTATTCTGGCTTGTCAATAATAATATACAAGTCATTGATGTTCACATTGATCAATAAAAACAAGAGACCACCAATAATGAGCAAATTCAGTGAACTTTTACGGTACAAATTATCAACCTCTTCTAAGTTGTTCTCATTCAACTCCTTTGCCGTGATTGGATTGATAATCTGCTGCATAGCCCTTGAGGGAATACCTATTACCGAGGCGATATAAACACCAACAGAATAATAGGCGACTTCCGCAATCTGCTTTAGCTGCGGAATCATAAACTTATCAATTTCGAGCAAAATAGTTCCGGCAGAACCCGCCATGATAATATATAAGGAGAAAGATAAAATCTCTTTTATATTTTCGGGAATGCGAATGATTTTAAATGCGGGCATGTACAGGTAAAAAGCATATAGTTTCATAATGACCAACCGAAGCACATAAACCACCACAACAGACAAAACAAACTCATCGGCATCAATGATCTTCAAATAAACCGCAATCAATAGAAGCGACACACACAGTCGCGCAAACACTTCTTTGATAAAATTCCCAAAAACCGATTTCATTTGAACCCGGCTCCAGGCATAAAAAACCTCAAAATACCCCATGCAGATGGCCAGAAAAAATATCGTATAGGTATAGGTTTCAATGATCAGGTTTTCTCTGGCCAGATACCTGGCTATCTGCTCATAAAAAACGACCCCTAACATGCCAATCGGAATCATCACTACCAATGGAAGAAAAATGGCCGTCCATAAAAAATTATCCTGATCTCCCTTATTCGTATACGATGAAAAAAACTTAATGATGGTATGCTGCATCCCAAACACCATTAAGGGCATGATCAAATTAGCGGTAGACAATAAAAAAGTGATCAAACCAAAATACTCGGCTTCCAGAAAATGAGTATATAAAAAAAGCACATTGATACCCCCAATCCCAAAACCCAGAAACAAGACCAGGGTATTATTAAAAGACTGTTTAAATACGATTCCCATCCTATGATTTATCAATGAGTTTATTGGTTAAATAATTAAACCGAAGATATAATAAAACTGCCGATACTGTCAAACCCATAAGCAAACCAATCCATATTCCTTGCGATCCAAAACCAAAGGTTTTACCCAATAAAAAGGATATAGGAAAACCAACGATCCAGTAGGCAATAAAAGTGATCACTGTTGGAATCTTCACATCCTGTAATCCTCTTAAAGCTCCTAACACCACAACCTGAAAACCATCTGACAATTGAAAAAGCCCTGCAATGAGCAATAAGGAGGCTGCTGTATTCACCACGGTTTCATGATCAATATATATGGTTGGAAGCAGGTCTTTTAACATGATAAATGCAAAGGCAAAAAAGCACTCAATAATAAATACCTGTAAAAAAATAGATATACTGATCCGTCTTAATTCAGTAAAATTCTTCAGCCCTTTTTGATTTCCAACACGAATAGTCGCTGTAACACCCAGCCCAACAGCAATCATAAACGTCATGGAAGATAAATTCAATGCTATTTGATTCGCTGCCTGATCAACTGTGCCCATGGTACCTGCCAGCCAAATAGCTGCTGTAAATACTCCAACTTCAAACAACATCTGCATGGCCGTCGGAAAACCAAGGTTTATGATCTTCGTAAAAATGGCTTTCTTGATCTCTTTCACCTTTAACCAAACGAAAAAAGGTTTGAATTTTTTTCTGGTATTCAATATCCAAATGATAAAAACCATCATAACAATTCTCGATATCAAGGTGCCATATGCCGCCCCAACAAGTTCAAGTCTGGGAAATATCCAAAACCCATAGATCAACATAAAATTCAATACGACATTGACAATATTAGCCAATACAGTAGCATTCATACCATATTTGGTTCGAGACATCCCATCGGTAAACTGCTTATAGGCTTGAAAAATCATTAGAGGAATCATCGAAAAAGCAACAATTCCCAGATAAGGCATCGCCAGGGCTACCACCTCCTCAGGCTGGTCCATATATCTCATAATTGGGCTGGCCACCATCAGTAAAACGAACATACTTATACCCAGAATCGAACATAGTATCAAACCATGCTGAAATAATCTTCTTCCTTTGTCAATGTCGTTTTCGCCATCCGCCTCAGCAATTAAGGGCGTTATGGCAAATGAAAATCCGATTCCCAGGGAAAAAGCTATAAACACAAAACTATTGCCCAGTGAAACCGCTGCCAAGGGAGCTGCTCCTAACCTACCAACCATGATGTTATCAGCCAATCCAACCAGCACATGACCCAAATGACCAATCATTACAGGTATGGCTAATTGAAAATTATATCGAAACTCAGATGTGTATTTTTTAAGGTTCAAGAACTGTACATAATAAATGAAGCTGCAAAATAATGTTATTCTGTTAGAGTAAAACAATCACTACAAATTATTTTCGGTATAGAGTATTTTTAATGGCTTGCTAAATTGTTATATTTGTCAAACAATAATTGCAAACCCCCGTATGTCATTTATTCATCTCAAAAATAACTTATCTGTATATAGCCTTTTTGCATTCTTGCTGATTAGTATTCATGGTTGGGCGCAGGATGTGACAACCATAACAGCAAGTGATGATGACATAAGTGACAACCTGGATTTAGAGGCTGTAGCCTCTATTTTTGGTGAGTCAAAAGATCTGGAAGATTTTGAAAAACGACTCAACGACCCTGAAACCCAGATCTCTAACCTCGACCTTAACAATGACGGGGAAGTAGATTACCTGCGTGTGATGGAAACTGCTGAAAACAATGTTCACAGTATATCAATTCAAGCCATCATCGGAAAAGATCAATATCAGGAGGTGGCTGTTATTGACGTCGAAAAAGACAAAAAAGGAACTACCCAGGTTCAGGTCGTAGGTAATGTGAATATGTATGGCCCTAACTATTATATCACTCCTTATTATCCTGTTGTGCCAGTATTCTTCAGCCTTTTTTGGGTAGCGGCTTACAGACCTTGGTATTCGCCTTGGTATTGGGGATACCACCCACCTTATTTTAGACCATGGCCCCCTATATCTCCTTATCGATATCGCACCAACGTTCATGTACATATCAATGTGCACAACACTTATAACAGGAACAATGTCAGAATGAACAAGAGAACCAATGTCAATACAAGAAATAACGACTATTTCAAAAAGAATCCTGACAAATCATTTGATAAAAGAAATCCGGGAGCGAGCAACAGAAATGAACTTGTTAAAGATAGAAAAGCACGACCAGCGAATAAGGGAATTAATACTGACAGAGGCTACAAATCAAGTGGTAGACCTGTTCAAAAACCGAATAATAAGCAAAATACACGCCCTGCGACCAAACCAAATAACAGACCCAGTACCCGGCCTTCTAACAACAGACCCAGTACAAAGCCAAGTACAAGACCTTCCTATTCAAAACCCAATACGCGTCCGAGTACCAGGCCCAGTACAAAACCAAGTACCAGACCCAGTAGCAGACCGTCATATAACAACAGATCGAGCAGGCCATCAAATTCGAGACCTAGCTCCAGACCTTCATCAAACAGAAGACCTGCTTCGAGATCGAGCCATATGAGAACCAGACACTAAATCTATATTTTAAATAATTAACTATGAACATGAATAATTTATTAGATCAATTCAACAATATTGTATATACCTATGGCCCGAAACTCCTGGGAGCTATTGCGGTTCTGATCATAGGTAATTTCGTGATCAAAATGATCATGAATTCATTCACAAAAATGCTTGACAAGAAAAAAACAGATTCCTCACTGAAACCATTCTTGAGAAGTATGTTAAGTATCCTATTAAAGACACTGTTGGTGATCAGTGTTTTAGGTATGATGGGCGTGCAAATGACTTCCTTCATCGCCATTCTGGGTGCTGCAGGACTTGCTGTTGGTATGGCACTTTCCGGTACTTTGCAAAATTTTGCAGGTGGTGTAATTATTCTATTATTCAAGCCATTTAAAGTAGGCGACTATATTGATGCACAGGGGCATGCCGGTATCGTTAAAGAAATTCAGATCTTTAACACCATACTACTTGAACTAGACAACAAAACAGTGATCATACCAAATGGTCCGCTCTCTACGGGTTCCATGGTGAATTATTCAACAGAACCTACTCGCAGGGTTGATTTTTCTTTCGGAATCGCTTACGGAGACAGTGTTGACAAGGCGCGAAAAATTTTATTCGAACTGTTTAAAGAAGATAAAAGAATCCTTACAGATCCGGCCTATTTTGTGGGTCTTTCAGAAATGGCTGATAGCTCTGTCAACTTAACGGCAAGAGCCTGGGTTAAAGGTGAAGATTACTGGGATGTTTTCTTTGACATCAATGAAAAAACGTATAATACCTTCAATGCAGAAGGAATTAGCATCCCATTCCCACAAATGGATGTGCACTTACAAAAATAAGCACCTGTTCATCAAAACTTAATCAAGACTCTTCACAATCTCATCTGCAATGGCCATACAGGCTGTTGCAGCAGGAGATGGAGCATTGATCACATGGGTAACACCCCTGTGCTCGATAATCTTAAAATCATCGATCATATTTCCCTGAACGCCAACTGCCTGAGCGCGAACACCAGATCTTGTAGCCTTGACATCGCTCTCGGAGATAGACGGCATCATTCGCTGCAATTCTTTGACAAATAGTTTTTTAGAGAAGGCTCTCTTATACTCTTCCATTCCCTTCCTCCAGTTTTTAGCAAATAACCTCAAGGTTCCTTTATAAGATAGTGCTTCAACACTATCCCCTAAACTAAAACTTGTTTTACCATAACCCTCTCTCTTAAACGTAAAAACAGCATTTGGACCACACTCAACCGCGCCATTGACCATAGGTGTATAATGCACTCCTAAAAAAGGATATTTTGGGTCTGGAACGGGGTAAATTAAATTCTTTACTTTGTGTTTTGCATGAGGCAATAGTTCGTAATAATCACCTCTAAAACCAACGATCCTCATATCCAATTCAAGCCCATCTGATTTTGCCAACCTGTCAGAATGCAAGCCAGCACAAACAATAAGTTTTTTAGCTACAACAGACTGTCGATCAGTTTGAATCAGAATTTTTTTATCTATTCTATGGAGCGCTGTCACTTTTTCTCCCAAAAAAAGTTTGCTATCAACATTCCCTTCTAAGACCAGTTGAACACACTTTTTTACAACTGCTACATAATCAATAATTCCTGCACTAGGCACCCAGATCCCTTTTAGCCCTTCTATAAAAGGTTCTTTTGACCTAATTTCCTCAGCATCGATCCATTTGATATTAGGGGTGTTGTTTTCGAGTCCCTTTCTGAATATCTCTTCTAATATCTCAACCTCTGCATGTGTGGTTGCCACGATGATTTTTCCACAAATTTCATGATCAATATTGTTGGCTTTTGCAAAGTCTACCAAAGCCTCTCGGCCGATCCTGCAGTTCTTTGCTTTTAAAGAACCCGGTTTGTAATAAATCCCTGAATGGATGACTCCTGAATTTCTACCCGTCTGATGACTACCTAAATCATCCTCTTTCTCAATAATAGCAATCGATCTATTTGGGTATTTCAAGGCGAGTTTATAAGCCGTTGAAGCACCAACAATACCTCCTCCTATCACTACATAATCAAATGAATGCGCCCGAATCGTCATTTTACATATTTCGTTTTTTTCATAAAACTTAGTACGATAAAACTAGCCACAAAAAAGACACAAAGTAATAAGATGGATAATCGCATGGATTCGGTGATGGCTACGGCCAGGCCAAAAATAAAGGTTCCCCACACAATGGCTATCTTTTCAGTGACATCAAAAAAACTAAAATAGGTAGTTGGATCTTCGGTATCCTGAGGTAGCAACTTAGAATAAGTAGATCTTGACAAGGTTTGAATAGCTCCTAATACCAAGCCGATGAACCCGCTGATGACATAAAACTTCAATTGTACATTGGGGTCCTCTTTGTCTAGATAATAGGCACTTAAACAGGCAAGAGCCCAAATGACGATCGTTATTTTCAGGGTGGTTATATTTCCAATTTTCTTAGACAAATTGGAGAACAAATAGGCGCCTGCTATGCCTACCAATTGAATCACAATAATGGTTAAAATAAGACTACTTGTCGAAAGACCGATTTCAGATTTTCCGTAAATAGTAGCTAATAAAATGGTTGATTGTACACCAACGCTGTACAAAAAAAACGAGGTTAAAAAATTGAGCAAAACGGGCTGATCTTTCAACTCCTCAACCACCTTTTTCAATTCTTCAAATCCTTTAAAAACAAAGCCTTTTTTTACCCGTTCAACCCTTGTTGAATCAGGTAATCTTCGAAAGGTTACCTGAGAAAATGCGATCCACCATATTCCAACCGTCAGAAAAGAGATTCGCGGTGCCATACCAGGATCAGTAATACCGTACCATTCAGGTTTCATTACCATGGTCAAATTAAAGACCAAAAGAATCACTGATCCAATATATCCGTAAATAAAGCCCAGTGCACTCACCTGATCCTGTTGATCACTATAGGCCACTTCGGGCAAATAGGCATTGTAAAAAACCAGACTTCCCCAAAATCCAATACTGGCCAGAACAGAAAAAAGGATCCCCACCCAGAGCGTGTCAATTCCCTCAAAAAAATACAAGCTCATCACACTTAAAGCACCAAAATAACAAAAGAACTGCATGTAGGATTTTTTATTTCCAACGTAATCAGCAATACCCGATAAAAACGGTGAAATAACCGCTACGATCAGAAATGAAAATGACAGGGCATAGGTATAGAGAGACGTACTGTTAAACTGCATGCCTAAAAACTGAACCAGACCGCTTTCGGTCTGTGTGACTGTTTCATAATAGATCGGAAAAACAGCTGTACTGATAACTAATGAATAGACTGAATTCGCCCAATCATAAAACGCCCAGCTATGGGTTAGTTTTTTATCTCCTTTTTGGAGCATAGGTAAGGTGGTTAAAATTAAGGAAATACAATGTACAATTATTTATGATTTTTTTCTACAAGATTCCGTAAAATAAGCAATTTTATTTCCCCCCTAAAATCGTTAGATTTGTGAGCAAATCATTTTGGCCCTCTACCGAGCTTTGCCATTTTTCAAGGCAATAAATGATTTCAGAAATACGAATCAAAATAGAACCTCTTGTCAAAAAAGAAGACTTCCTCCAAAAACCCTAATACCTTTGTCATTCCCAGACCGGTGATTGCCCTAGGCAAAATAATTCAGTTTTTTTCTAAAGATCTGGCCACCCTTTTTGCAGTAAAATTATTCTCTACTCCCGTGAAGCACAAGGCACCTGAAAGAGAACTTACGATGAGGAACAGCGCCAAAAATGAATCGCTTCACCTACCCGCTTGTAAAAAAGATATCAATATTTACCAATATGGATACTCCAAAAAAAGAGTGCTGCTTGTTCATGGCTGGGCAGGACGCGGGACGCAGTTATTTCAAATAGCTGATAAAATTCTCGAAAACAGAATGATGGTCATCAGCTTTGACGGACCCGCTCATGGACTTTCTTCGGGTAAAACCACCAATATGATCGAGTTTCTTGAAGCCATTAATGAAGTCAACAAAAAGTACGGCCCCTTTGACGCTGCCATAGGTCATTCTTTCGGTGCCATGTCATTGATCAATGCTGTTGCTGATGGCTTAAAAGTTGACAAGCTTGTTGCCATTGGAGCTGACAACTCCATCCCCAGAATATTTGACTATACCGTAGAAAAAATAGAATTAAAACCTATTATTTCTGCCAAAATGCGGCAGCTGTTTGAAAAACGGTTTCACAAAGATCTGGATAGTTTGACTTCAGAAAACAAAGCCCTAAAAATTGATATTCCTACTTTTGTGATTCACGATAGTGAAGACAAATACGTTGATGTAAGTAGTGCCATTTCTATACGACAAAACCTGAAAAAAGGAGAATTGTTAATTACAAATGGACTAGGTCATCACAAAATATTTAAAGATCAATTTGTGATCGGTCGTATTATTGATTTTATAGAATGAAAAATGTAGCACTACTTTGCCTAATATTACTGAGCCCGGTACTATTGGCCCAAGAAAACACTAAAATGGAGAAAAACGAAAAAAAAACAGAACAGGAGTGGAAAGAGATCTTAAGCCCTGAGCAATATTATGTCTTAAGAGAAAAAGGTACTGACCGTCCTGGCAATGGGGGTTACACCAAACACTTTGAAAAAGGAACTTACCACTGTGCGGCCTGTGATGCGCAATTATTTGAATCTGGCAGCAAATATGAATCACACTGTGGCTGGCCTTCGTTTGACGATGCCATTGAAGGCTCTGTTGAATATGTGTTAGACAAATCACATGGCATGATACGAACTGAGATCATCTGCACCAACTGTGACGGTCATCTTGGACATATATTTGATGATGGTCCTAAGGAAACCACGGGAAAACGCTACTGTGTCAATACGACTTCCATTCGATTTGAAAAATCACAACAGTAGGAAATTATACCAACTTTTCTTCATAAAATCTTGAGAGTATTTTCATATCTTTGCCTGCTGTAAACAACACTATAGTATATAATCTGATAAGAAAATATGTTCAATAATTTAAGTGATAAATTAGATAAGGCGTTTCATGTACTAAAAGGTCATGGAAGTATAACGGAGATCAATGTTGCTGAGACTTTAAAAGAAGTTAGAAGAGCTTTATTAGATGCCGATGTCAACTTTAAAATTGCCAAGACTTTTACCAATACTGTAAAAGAAAAGGCCTTAGGTCAGGATGTATTAACAACCTTGAACCCTGGTCAGTTAATGGTCAAGATCGTAAAAGATGAATTGACAGAACTCATGGGTGGTGACACGGTTGGATTAAATCTTAAAGGCAGCCCAACCATTATTTTGATGTCTGGATTGCAAGGATCTGGTAAGACAACTTTTTCAGGAAAATTAGCCAATTATTTAAAAAATAAGAAAACCAAAAATGTGTTGCTGGTAGGTTGCGATGTGTACAGGCCGGCCGCCATCAATCAGTTAAAAGTTGTAGGTGAACAAGTAGGGGTTGAAGTCTATGCCGAAGAAGGCAATATGAACCCTGTTGAAATTGCCCAGAATGCTGTTCAGCATGCCAAGGCCAATGGAAAAAACGTCGTGATTATTGATACTGCCGGTCGATTGGCCGTGGACGAAGAAATGATGACTGAGATTTCAAACATCCATAAGGCGATTGAACCACAAGAAACATTGTTTGTAGTTGACTCTATGACTGGTCAGGATGCAGTGAATACAGCAAAATCATTTAACGATGTGTTGAATTTTGATGGTGTTATTCTAACCAAGTTGGATGGTGATACCAGAGGTGGTGCAGCCCTCACTATAAAGTCTGTGGTTGATAAGCCGATTAAATTTATCGGAACAGGTGAAAAAATGGAAGCCATTGATGTCTT
>CAYQPI010000168.1:0-2179 GCA_964419405.1 uncultured Flavobacteriaceae bacterium | reverse complement strand
TTCAGAAAAAGGAGTTAGTTTGAACCAATCTCCATTGATGTGTGAGACTTCTGCTAAATTGTTTTTATTCGGCTTGGGCATCACATTGGCCTGGTTGAAATAAAGAGTCCAGTTTGTATCGCTTAAAAGCTGATCACTTCTATTAAAAAAAGTAAAAACGGCCTTTGATCCATTAGGGTCTAAATTGTCTTTAAGTTCCCAGCTGAGATCAACTTGAGAAAGCTGATGGACGACTTTCTTTTCGTTACAAGATATACAACTAAGAAATGTCAGAAGGATCAAGAATCTTATCATGAGCACATGAGATTTGTAAAAGTATAAGATTAAAAAAAAATTATACGGTTTGCAAAATTATTCGGCTAATAACCATTATTGACTTATGGCTGACAGTTATATGAAGAGGAAGGGTGAAATTTATTTTTTAAGTTGAATAAATTCATTGTTCAGGTGCTTGAAAAAAGCAAGTTTTGGAATTTCAAGCTGAAAAAAGGCTTGGCTGATTAAGAGTTTCTGTTAAAAAAAATATGTTTAAATTAGACATCAACTTAAATTCTCGGACATTATTACAAGTCTTGGGGATTTTATTAACTAAACTTTATAAAAATGAAAAAATTAGTAGCTGAATTTATTGGTACGCTTTGGCTCGTACTGGGAGGTTGTGGAAGTGCAGTTTTAGCAGCCGGATTTCCTGAGTTGGGAATTGGTTTTGTAGGAGTTGCAATGGCTTTTGGTTTGACAGTTTTGACGATGGCATATGCCATAGGTCATATTTCAGGTTGTCATTTAAATCCTGCTGTTTCCATAGGATTATGGATGGGAGGTCGTTTTGATAAGAAAGACCTGATTCCATATATCATTGCTCAGGTGTTAGGAGGTATAGCAGGTGCAGGAATCTTGTACATGATCGCAAATGGAAAAGAAGGTTTTGATCTTGTCGGTAGTGGATTTGCTGCCAATGGTTTTGGAGAGCATTCTCCTGATGGATATGGAATGATGGCGGCACTGATTACTGAAATAGTGATGACATTTATGTTTTTGATCGTTATTTTGGGGGCTACGCATTCAAAGGCGCCCAAAGGGTTTGGCGGTTTGGCAATCGGACTTGCATTAACGCTGATTCATTTGATAAGTATACCTGTGACCAATACTTCGGTAAATCCTGCCCGTAGTACGAGTCAGGCCTTGTTTGTAGGGGATTGGGCAACAGGTCAGTTGTGGCTGTTCTGGGTTGCACCAATTATTGGTGCCATTATAGCTGGAGTTGTATACAAATACCTATCTCCGGAAGAGGCATAAAAAGAATTTATATAAATGTATTGGGGTCAAAGGGTCTTTTGGATTTTGGCCCCTTTTTTAATGATTACAGATGGAAGAGAATTACCTGGAAGATATCAAAAAATTATTTCGCTATTATAAAACCCTGGGTGAAAAGGCTATGAAACAGGTTCCTGAGAAAGATTTGTTTTGGCGATATGATGAGCAAACTAATAGTATTGCCATAATCGTCCAACATATATCAGGAAACATGCTCTCGCGTTTTACAGACTTCTTAAGTGCTGATGGGGAAAAGCAATGGAGAGAACGCGACCAGGAGTTTGAAGTTGTGGTAAAATCCAAAAAAGAGGTTGAAGCGATTTGGGATAAAGGTTGGCAATGCCTTCTGGATTCATTGAATGACTTAGAGGGCACTCATCTTCAAAAAATAATTTATATTAGAAATACGGGTCATACCGTTTCGGAAGCTTTAAACAGGCAATTGGCACATTATGCCTCTCATATTGGGCAGATTGTATTTCTCGCTAAAATGATCCTTAAAAATGACTGGAAGACCTTATCTATAGCAAAAGGTACTTCTAAAGAATTTAATGCCAAGAAATTTTCAGAAAAAACGAAACGACAGCATTTTACGGATGATTTTAAATAAATTCTGGCATCAAAACCCAACAAACCATGGTAAGGCTAAGGTGATTTATGTATTTTTGAGTACCCTTAACACGAAATATTGATTTTCTTTTCAGATTTGAAATTATGCATCGATTACGTCTTTTAATGATTGTCCTGGTCGCTGTTTTAGGTTTTGGATCATGCGATTCAGAACATAAAGATTCCTTTAAAATAGCGGCAGCAGCGAATATGCAATTCGTCATTTATGAGCTGGTGGATGCTTTTGAGCGACAAA
>CAYQPI010000167.1:0-7139 GCA_964419405.1 uncultured Flavobacteriaceae bacterium | reverse complement strand
TATAAAGCTGAGTTGTCGCTGTAAAACATCTTCTTTGATGTTTTCGATAAGGCTTTTGGCCTTGATGTTTGATACGATGTCTGGCCCCTGCAATTTGTAGGTAGAGAAATCATTGTTTACACGGATGCTAATTTCAACATCAAGTTGGTCTTTTCCGCTCAGGGTATACAAAACATGGTCTTCTTTGAGCTCGGCGTCCTGTTCTAAGTCACTTTGCAGAGAATACCCTAAGGGGATGATAAATTCAATGTCAAAGTCTGTGGGTTGCATATAATAATCATCGAGGTTCAGATTACTGAAAAGATGCCATTTTTTATCAAAAACAGCGGGAGTAAGATGCCAGAACCTCAGGTTATAGGCCAGAGGATTTCGACCATACCTGGTAAACCGATCACTGGGAACTTTCACTTCGTAGACTGCCTTGATCTGAACAGACTCACCTGGTTGCAAGGATTGGGGCAAGGCCACCTTTATTATATCCGAGGCCAGTTCCAGCTCATTAAAAAACAGCTGCTGACCTTCTGCAGTCATGGTTTGAATTTGAGAGTAGCCCCGGTCCTTTATATTGGCAAAATGCAAACTTTTATTATAGTCTTCAAGCAGCCGTTGGTTTAATGGTGTGGTCTTGTCTTTGTATCCATTGGCCCAATTGAGCAGATAGATCGTATCCATGGGCTGATCAGAAGGATTGTAATAGGTGATTTCCTGATCAATAGCTATTTTGTAATCTTGTAAGAGGGCCGCCTTGATCGAGATCGAATTATTTTGTGCATAAAAATACAGGGGCATTAAAAGTAATAATACCAGTATATATTTTTTATCAGACAAAATTTGAATATGATCTGTTTTGAGATGCAATTTTAAAAGTTCGGACTCAATTGATGCTTTTTATAGAATGTATTAATGATATCTACGACTTCATCAGCCGTATCTACTATTGTAAACAGATCTAAATCTACCTCACTAACGTTTCCGTTTTTCTCCAACATTATTTCCTTGATCCAATCCATGAGTCCTGACCAAAAACTGGAACCAACCAATACAATCGGGAATTTGCCAATTTTTTTCGTTTGAATTAAAGTAATGGCTTCAAACAGTTCATCTAAGGTTCCAAAACCTCCTGGCATGGCAACGAATCCTTGCGCGTATTTCACAAACATCACCTTTCTAACGAAAAAATAATCAAACTCGAGGCTTTTACCTTTATCGATATACTGATTGTCGTGCTGTTCGAAGGGAAGGTCAATATTCAGGCCTACTGAAACACCGCCACCACGATGAGCCCCTTTGTTCCCTGCTTCCATGATTCCGGGTCCTCCACCGGTAATGACACCATAGCCATGTTGGGTCAGTTGAAAGGCAACTTCTTCTGCCAATTCATAGTATCGTTCACCAGGTCTGGTTCTGGCCGAGCCAAAAACACTGACACAGGGACCGATTCTACTGAGTTTTTCATAGCCATCGACGAATTCACTCATCACCTTGAATATGGCCCAGGAGTCATTGGTCTTAATTTCGTTCCAGGTTTTTTGCTTTAATTTTTCCCTGATTTTTTTATCTTCATTTGGTGTCATAATGATTCTTTTATTATCAAAAATTTCTATTCAGAAACTTATAAATTTAATTCTTTTTTTAAGAAACGCGCCGTGTAACTTTGCTTATTCAGGCATATTTCTTCAGGGGTTCCAGTGCATAAAATCTTTCCTCCTTTCATGCCTCCCTCTTTGCCGATATCAATGATATGGTCACAGAGTTTGATTACATCCAGATTGTGTTCAATGATCAAAACCGTGTTTCCCTTATCAGTTAAACGATTTAAAACCTTCATTAATATATTGATGTCCTCAAAATGTAAGCCGGTAGTTGGTTCGTCTAGAATATAAAAGGTATTTCCCGTATCTCTTTTAGACAATTCAGCAGCCAGTTTTATACGCTGGGCCTCCCCGCCTGAAAGGGTTGTAGACTGCTGTCCCAGTGTAATATAGCCCAATCCAACATCTTCAATGGTTTTTAATTTCAGGTATATTTTAGGAATATGTTCAAAGAATTTTACGGCTTCCTCTATGGTCATATTCAATACATCTGAAATAGATTTCCCTTTATACCTGATCTCAAGGGTTTCTCTGGTAAATCTTTTTCCCTGACAGGTTTCGCATTCAACTTCAACATCAGGTAAAAAATTCATTTCGATCACACGAACTCCTCCACCTTTGCAGGTTTCACAGCGACCATCTTTTACGTTAAACGAGAACCTTCCGGGTTTATAGCCTCTAATCAGGGCTTCAGGTGTTTTTGCAAACAGGCTTCTGATTTCCCCAAATACGCCTGTATAGGTTGCAGGATTAGATCTTGGTGTTCTTCCTATGGCTGTTTGATTGACATCAATGATCTTGTCAATATGTTCTAAACCGCTGATCGATGTATAGGGCAATGGTTCTTTGACCGCTTTATAGATATGACGATTTAAAATAGGGTAGAGGGTCTCGTTAATGAGCGATGATTTTCCGCTTCCTGATACCCCGGTCACCCCTATGAGCTGTCCCAAAGGAACTGTCAGCGTCACATTTTTAAGGTTATTTCCTCTGGCTCCTTTTAAAACGATTTCTTTGCCATTGCTGGGTCTGCGAGTTTCTGGTATTTCAAAGGTCTTTGATCCATTGAGGTAATCGGCCGTAAGCGTTCTACTCTTTAATAAATCTTTGGGGCTGCCGATGCTAATGATCTCGCCTCCGTGTTTTCCGGCTTCTGGTCCGATGTCGATCACATAGTCAGAAGCGATCATCATGTCTTTATCGTGTTCCACGACGAGCACTGAATTTCCTAAATCCCTTAGTTTTTCTAATGACTCGATCAGTTTTACATTGTCTCTTTGATGGAGGCCAATACTGGGTTCATCCAGAATGTACAGCACACCCACCAGCTGAGAACCAATTTGAGTGGCCAGTCGTATTCGTTGAGCTTCACCTCCTGACAGGGTTTTAGACCCCCTGCTTAAAGCCAGGTAATTCAAGCCAACGTCTAACAAAAACTGAATTCTCGTTCGTAATTCTTTGATGATTTCTGATCCGATGACCAATTGTTTTTCGTTTAAAGTTGGTTCCAGTTCGTCAAACCAGGTGGCCAAATGATCGATGTCCATATCTGAAAGATCGGCAATAGACTGTCCGTTAATCTTAAAGTACAGTGCCTCTTGCTTCAGCCTTCCGCCATGGCATACATCGCAATCCACTTCATCCATAAAGCCTTTGGCCCATCTTTTAATTGAACCTGATTGGCTGTCATTATATTGATTTAATATAAAATTGCTGATGCCTTCAAAGTCGATTTCATACTTTCTGGCAACGCCAAGTTCTTTTGAGTTTATCTCAAGTTTGTCTTTCCCTCCGTAAAGGATGAGGTTCATCGCGGCTTCCGGAATATCCTGAATCGGATCAGACAGGCTGAATTTGAATTTTTCTGCTATATGTCCTAGTTGCTTAAAAATCCAGGATTTTTTTTCTTCTCCTAGTGGGGCAAGCCCACCATTTTTAATCGATATTTGATGGTCTGGTATGATCTTCTCCAGATTGATCTCATGAATTTTACCCAGTCCGTTGCATTTGCTGCAGGCGCCTTTTGGTGAATTAAATGAAAAGGAATTGGGTTCTGGTTTTGGATAGGAAATTCCGGTAGTAGGACACATTAAATTTCTGCTAAAATACCTTGGTTTACTAACAGTTCCGTCATCCAATTGGCGAACGATCATCAGGGTTTCATCTCCATGGTACATGGCCGTTCTGATACTTTCCATCAAACGCTTTTCAGAGGTCTTATTGATTAACAGGCGGTCAATGACGATTTCAATATCATGGGTTTTATACCGATCGAGTTTCATGCCTCTTTCAATTTCCTGGATCTCTCCGTTAACCCTGACGCGCACAAAGCCCTGTTTTGAGATCTGCTGGAATAATTCTCGGTAATGCCCTTTTCTCGATTTGATCACAGGAGCTAATATCATTGTCTTCTGGTCAGAAAAATCTTTGCTGATCAGCTCGTGAATCTCTTCATCACTATAGCTCACCATTTTTTCATCTGTATTATATGAGTAAGCGATACCTACCCTCGCATATAATAGTCTCAGAAAATCATAGACCTCTGTTATGGTGCCTACAGTCGACCTTGGACTTTTACTCGTCGTTTTTTGCTCAATGGCGATCACAGGAGAGAGTCCCTCGATTTTATCAACATCTGGTCTCTCAAGTCCTCCTAAAAATTGCCGTGCATAGGCAGAAAAGGTTTCTATATACCGCCGTTGACCCTCGGCATAAATGGTGTCAAAGGCAAGAGAAGACTTTCCACTACCGCTTAATCCAGTAATGACAACCAATTTTTCGCGAGGTATACGAACATCGATATTCTTTAAGTTGTGAACTCGTGCTCCAAGTACTTCGATAAATTCCTGCTTATTGCTCATATGATGGTCAAAAAAGAGCAAATTTAATTAATTGATTGCAGTTTTAAATTATAGATGTATTGTAAATTTTATTTTTATAAATTGCATTAAAAAATAAGCTTGCATTTTATTCATTCCATACGCCATTTTTTTGAAACAAGAGGTTTCGATGTGTCCGCCAGATTTGCGGATAAATTAGGAATGCGTGCGACCAATGTCAGGCTTTTTTTTATTTATATATCGTTTGTAACTGTAGGTCTGTCTTTTGGGATTTATCTCACCCTGGCTTTTTTGCTGAGGCTGAAGGATATGATCTATACCAAAAGGACTTCTGTTTTTGATCTGTAATCTTAAAATATTATACGTTGGCGTTTAAGAGTAGTTTTATAAAATCTAGATTTTACACAGCATTAAGTCTGTTATTTTTGATTATTCTTCTTGGTACTGTAGGCTTTGTGTTTATCGCAGATTATGGTTGGATCAATGCACTCTATATGACGGTGATCACGATTTCAACCGTAGGTTTTAAAGAGGTAGAGCCCCTGGATGATGAATCGAAAGTGTTCACGATATTTTTGATCATTACCAGTATCACCATTTTTGGGTATATCGTATCGGTGATCACAGATTATATCGCAAACAATAAATTTATTGAAGAACTAAAATTTAAGCAAGTGCAAAAGAAAATTCAACGTTTAGAAAATCACACCATCGTCTGTGGATTTGGACGAAATGGAAAACAGGCCATGGCAAAGCTTAAGAGTTATCAAAAAGGCTGTGTGATCATTGAAAGTGATCCGGAGTTAATTGAAGAAATCGAATTGGCGGGTGATATGTTATATATAAGAGGTGATGCTACCAGTGATGAGGTGTTGCATTCGGCTGGTATTGAACGTGCATCGAGTCTGATCACGACCTTACCCTCTGATGCCGACAATTTATATGTCGTGCTTTCTGCAAGGCAGTTAAATGTAGAGTGTACTATTGTGAGCAGGGCCTCGATAGATACTTCTTATAAAAAATTAAAGGTGGCTGGAGCTGATAATGTGATCATGCCAGATAAAATTGGTGGCGCACATATGGCTTCGCTTGTGGTTACTCCGGATATTATAGAATTCATAGATCGATTGTCTATTGAAGGAGAAAGTTCTTCTAATATTGAGGAGTTGGTCATAGAGAACTTGCCGGGAGAATATCGTAATAAATCAATATTTGATCTTGACCTTAGAAAGAGAACGGGCTGTACTGTGATCGGCTTTAAGACACCTGGGAAAGAATATGTGATCAACCCAGATGCCTCTACTAAGTTGGTGCCAAAATCAAAACTGATCGTCATCGGAAACCCTGAAGAAATTGAAAAGCTTCATAAACTATTTTAATTCACTGTTTTGAAAAAAGTTGTAATTACTGGTAGCAATGGCTTGTTAGGACAGAAGCTTGTTAAGTTGTTCTTATCAAAAACAGGGTATGAAATTCATGCCTTGTCGAGAGGTGAAAACCGTCTTCATGATACAGAAGGGTATACCTATTATAGTATAGACTTAGTAAACAAAGATGAATTGGCTCAGACCTTAGAATTAATTCGACCTGAAATCATCATTCATACTGCAGCCATGACAAATGTAGATGCCTGCGAACAACAACAGTCAACATGTGACCTGATGAATATCGAAGTCGTGTCAAATATTCTGGACTATTGTAAAAAGCACGATGTGTATTTAGTGCATTTGTCGACTGATTTTATTTTTGACGGAACCAAAGGAGCTGTATATAATGAAGAAGATCAGGCAAACCCTGTAAATCACTATGGCTGGTCTAAATTGAAGTCAGAGCAATTGGTAGAGGAGGCCAATATTGAAGCTGCGATCTTACGAACCATCCTTGTATATGGTCTTGTTGATCAAAATGACAGAAGTAATATTGTACTTTGGGTTAAAAATTCTCTCGAAAACAATAAAGACATTAATGTGGTCACCGATCAATTGAGGATGCCTACCTATGCAGAAGATTTGGCATTTGCCTGCTGGCTTGCCGTCGAGGCGCGCGCAAACGGTGTGTTTAATGTGTCCAGTAATGAGCTGATGAGCATATATGATATCGCTTTGTGTATTGCTGATGCCTTTGGGCTGGATAAAAAGCGTATACATCCGGTGGAGACAAGTGAGTTAATTCTACCTGCAGCCCGCCCTTTGAGCACAGGATTTGATCTTAATAAGTCTGTCACTGAAATTAATTTACCTTCTTATTCTTTCGCTGAGAGATTGCAAGTTTTTAAGAGTCAGTTAGATAGCAATTAGACTCTCCGAATTAATGCGAAAATACTTGAATTGTTAATAAGTTTGAGACGTTTTTTGTTTTCTGTTACTAAGATTTGTTTTACATTTGCAGTCCCAATTTTTGTGGGAATGTTCATTGTGAAAAACTGAGAGTAAAGAAAGGTAAATAAAGTTTATATTTTATTTGCGGATTAAGTAAAAGGGTCGTAAATTTGCATTCCCTTTTTTTTATGACTACTACTTAGTAGTAGGCAACTTTCTTGCGGCCGATTTGAGCCATTTTAAACAGATAAAAAAATATTTAATTTTTTATTTGGTGGAAAGGAAAAAAGGTTTTAGTTTTGCACCCGCTTTCAGAGGGTAGATTGAATTTGAAGTAGGGAAGAGAGCGAGAGAAAGAATTTTAGTTCATTGAAAATATTGAAGATTGA
>CAYQPI010000166.1:0-28651 GCA_964419405.1 uncultured Flavobacteriaceae bacterium | reverse complement strand
CTTTTCCCATATCCTTCATCGAACTGGCACCGGTCTGAGCAATTATGCCTTCAATTACTGTTTTTAATTCCTCCTCACTCATTTGAGCGGGCAAGAACTGTTCCAAAATTT
Organism: uncultured Flavobacteriaceae bacterium; assembly: GCA_964419405.1. Classification (GTDB taxonomy): domain Bacteria; phylum Bacteroidota; class Bacteroidia; order Flavobacteriales; family Flavobacteriaceae; genus Lutimonas. The sequence continues at coordinate 28,540 of CAYQPI010000166.1, read as the reverse complement.
TAGCCTGTGCAATTTCAGGTTCTGCCAGATCAGCTCGACCCTGTTCCTGAAAAATATTGGCGCTATCTTTTCTCTGCTTGACGAGTTTTTGGACGATCTTGATCTCATCTTCTTCAGATAATTCAACATTTCCTCCACTCGTATTGGCCAATAAAAAAGCAGATTTTAATGCTCTCAATGATTCAAGAGCAACCGTATCTTTTGATTTCATTGCTGCTTTCATCTGCTCCATTACCTGACTTTGTAAACTCATGATCTAAAAATTTAGGGGAACAAATATACTAAAAACTATTAGGCTATATCAGCTCATTTTACGAATTATTTTCATTCTCCAATTCTCTCAGAACTTCATATACTTTATTGCTCTCATAGCCCTTACGTAGTAAATAGTCTGCCACTTTTTTCCTTTTCTTAAGTATATTCGATTCTTTCACACTTTCAAATTTTTTTCTGCTAATGTCATTCAAAACATGTGCATACTCTTCGGATGAAATCTCACTTAAACCTGCTTTGATGTTATAGGAAGAAATATCACGTTGTTTCAACTCCAATTCAATTCGTCTCTTACCATATTGCTTGATCCTGAACTTACCACGAGCAAAACTTCTGGCGAATCGTTCTTCATTTAAAAAATCGTGTTCCATCAAGTGCAATAAAATCAGTTCACAGGCTTCTGGGATCATCTTCATATCCCTCAGTTTCTTCTCAACTTCCTGGTGACATCTATCCTGATATACACAGTACCTCTCCATAGATCTTGTCGCTTCTTCAACAGTATATGTTAACTTTTTTTTCTGCATGTGATAAAATAAATAGCATCCCAAATGTACTCTCAACAAATAGTTTATCCAAGACTAATCTGCTTAATATGCTGAAGTACTATCTATGCCTTTATTTATTGTTCTACCTTATTCAAAGTGTTGCACAATCCACTATTGTATTCAAACAAGGTTTTGAACTTGAAGGAGACAATTGGGCGATTCAACAGTTTTCGACCCAACCCTGTACGATCAATGGGGACACGTGGAACTACCACAATGAATTGGGAGGAATACTTCCCTCAAATGGAAATAGATTTTGGGGTATACAAGACTTGAATGGCAACTGCGGATCATCTGGCTTCGAATACTTTGAATTGTCTGCTATCGACATTTCTAACCTTAGAGATGTGCTCATATCATTTGATTATATGGTACTGGGTTTTGATAACGGTGATGATATAAAATATACGTTATGGCTGGATGGTCAACCTCAGGATGAAGTTGTTTTTATCGATGGTCAAAATGATTTGAGTACCGACTCATGGCAAAGCTTCCAAATTCAAATTCCAAATCAAATTAATGAGGTAAAACTCAGAATCAGCGTCAAACAAAATGGTTCAGATATAGCAGCACTGGACAATTTTATACTAAGGGGTCAAAGCATAGAAAAGTGTAAGGATCTATTTATTTCAGAATACATTGAAGGCCTGTCTTCGCCTAGCTTTAGAAATAACTATATAGAGCTTTACAATGCCAGTAATGATACCCTTGACCTGTCTGCCTATAAACTAAATAAATACACAGGTGCAAATCTTGAATCAACTTCATTAGCGCTCTCTGGCAGCATCGCTCCTTACGATACTTTCTTGATTGAAGACAGCAGTGAAACACAGCAAATCGAGGCGGATCTCAGTACGAATAGCAGTGTAATGGATTATAATGGTGATGACAAAATAGCGATCACAAGATCTGACACCATTATTGACTTGATAGGAATTATTGGGGATTCAGGCAATTTTGCCAAGGATCAATGCTTAAGAAGAAAAAGTCATGTTCAGACTCCAAATAATGAGTACAACATGGATGAATGGGAATTGTACAACTTAAACAATACTAAAGATCTGAATCATCATACCAGCCAATGTGAAGGTGATTTTCCCGAAATAGATGTAAACGGAAATAATGAGCCAATCAATGATCAAGATGAAACTACATCAATTTCAAACAACACATATTTCGGTACTTCTCCAGTCTCTGATGACACAATCATCTCCAAATCTTTTCGAATAAAAAATACTGGAAAGAAAGAATTAATCATTCATGAGGTCAATCTTCTAAATCAATTAAACTCAAATTACTCTCACGACTTTACTGGCCCTGCTACCCTGATGCCAAATGACAGTGTTTCACTTCAGATCAGTTACAAACCAACTACCACAGGTCTTCACTCGGCCACCATAGAAATTATAAATAATGATCCCTCTGAAAGCAACTTCAATTTCATTGTTAAAGGAGAGGGAACATCTGAAGTTGATCATCCTTTAATCATCTCCCAATACTATGAGGGAAGTGCCAACAACAAATGGATAGAAGTAACGAATATAACCAATAAACTCAGTCCCGAAAACACCTATTACCTGGCCCTTTATCGAAATCCTGAATCTCAAAATCCAGTTGAATCAAAACCTTATAGAAAAGTGCTAATACCTGCCATTGCCGCCAATAGTTCTCTTAAATTCTGTGCTACTCTTAACATCACTATGCCCGCATATGCCTTAGATGGGAATGAAATTAAAACTTCCGTTTGCACCTTTACGGGAGATGATATTATTGTTATTTCGACTTCTGGTGAAGAAAACTGTTGGCTCGACCGAACTGACATCATCGGAAAATCTGAAAACTGGGGCAGCAATACCAGCCTGATCCGAAAATCTGATTGTGAAGCATCCTTGCCAAATACTGGCTTTATAACATCGAACTGGAAAGAAATCCCAACAACCACCGTTGATCAAGCAATTTCAGGCAGTAACGAGATGATTGGTGTTCATTATTCATTACAAACCACATGGACTCAAACAGGCTGGTCAAATGGTGTTCCAGATGCAAATCATACAGCGATTATTTCACATGACTATAATACCAGTACTGATGGGAACTTAACCGCATGTTCGCTAAGAATTGAAGAGGGCAAACATCTTATGGTCACTTCTGGTCAAGATATAGAAGTCAAAAAACAATTAATCGTGGATGGACAACTTGAAATACAAAACAATGGTTCTTTTATGATGATCGAAGATTCAGGACTAATCGAGACCCAGGGAAGCATCAAAATTCATAAAACCTCAAACTTACTCCGTCCTTTAGATTACACATATTGGTCAAGTCCTGTTTCAAATGCATATTTAGAACAAGTTTTTGAAGCCTCACCTCAAAACTCATTCTTTGTATTTTCAACACAAAACTATCAGGACGCAAACAAGGACGGTAATGACGATAATCAAGATGCCTGGGTAGGAGTTTCTGGACTTATGGAAGTAGGGAGGGGCTATACTTCCATGGCTCCAGACCCTATCCCTGTATCGAAAAAACAAAATGTAGTTTTTGAGGGAAACCCAAATTCAGGAGAAATTAGCATCCCTATTAAAATACAACTGCCAGAAATTGACGGTCCTGCCTGGAATTTAATTGGGAATCCTTACCCGTCTGCCTTAGATGTGGAAAAGATGGTACTTCATCCCAATAATAGCAATTTACTTTATGGTAGCTTCTATTTTTGGACGCATCAGACCGAAGCCGCCAGAAATGATTCAATTAAAGGTTATCATTACTCTCCAAGTGATTATGCCATGTATACCATTGGTGTTGGAGGGATTAAAGCCAATCCAAACGGAGTAATACCCAGCCAGTATATCAGCAGTTGTCAGGGCTTTTTTGTGGAGGCTAAAAACGAAGGAAATCTTATACTTAATAATTCTATGAGAGACTCAAATTCAAAAAGTCACTTCTATAAGCCTGCAAAGGATAAAAACAGTCTTAAAATATGGCTGAATTTGACTCATTCTGAAGGAGCGTTTAGTCAGATTCTAATCAGTTTTAATGCATTAGGGAAGGATAAATTCGACAAGCAATATGACGGTGAAAGAATCTTAAATTCACAAAATATAAACTTCTATTCTATAGTAGATAATCACAAACTTGCAATTCAGAGCCTACCTCCTATATCTGGGAACGAAAAAATCTCTTTAGGAATCACTTCTACTGATTTTATCACGAAAAATTTAGGGATCAGTATTGATTCTCTACAAGGAAAAATGAACAAAAATGAAGTAATACTTACAGACAAACTACTCAAAAGAAAACATCATTTAAAAAGAGGACCATACTATTTCGATCTTCACGAAACAGGACCTCTTACAGATCGGTTTGAATTGAGTTTTATAAACAGGGAAGATCCTATCACTAAAAAAAATTCATCAAAATTAACATGGAATCTAAATGACAATCAACTGATCATAAAAACTAGTAATTTGGACTCCATAAAACGTGTCGCAGTATATGATCTAAATGGACGAAAATTAAGAGATCTAAATGTGTATTCAAATCATGCTTATGTGAATTGGCATGGCCTACCCAGACGAGCCATTTACATCCTAAAAGTGCAACTTACCGACAGCAGGAACCTGGTGTCAAAAATCCTTATATAAAGACCAAAAAAAAAGCCCCGCTTTTGCGGGGCTTTATGATATATACTTACCTTATTATTTTGTCGTTCTGATCGACAAATTGATATTTCAAATATGGAAAAGCATCTCGTGGAACAACTTTTATCCACTTCTTATACTTTAGGAACCATTTCATCTGGATCGAATTAAATCCTTTTGTAAGATATGAGGCAACGAATGAATGTGCGTGTAATGCAATTCCTGCGCGATCTTCTTCCATAATCTTAGTCAACTGGGATTCTATTCTTTCAATCAAAACGATTGGTGCTTCAACTTCTCCATTTTTATTTGGATTTTCCTCCTTAGTTTTGATATTTCTTTCTGGTCGTACTCTTTGTCTTGTAATCTGAACCAGACCGAATTTACTCGGAGGTAACACTTTATGCTTTGTTCGAGAACTACTCATCTCCTTTCTAAGGTGATCATACAGTTTTTTTCTGTGATCTGCAATATGCATATCAATGAAATCTACTACGATTATCCCACCCATATCTCTCAATTGAAGTTGTCTTGCAATCTCTGTCGCTGCAATTAAATTAACTTCAAGAGCGGTGTCTGCCTGAGAATTGGCTTTATTTGATCTGTTTCCTGAATTTACATCAATGACGTGCAAGGCTTCAGTATGTTCGATCACTAAATAAGCTCCCTTACGCATTGAAACGGTTTTACCAAAAGCTGATTTGATCTGCTTTTCAATACCGTAATAATCAAATATAGGCACCCGTGATTTGTAGTGCTTTGCAATTGATTTTTTTTCTGGCGCAATTCTTTCTAAATAGTCAATAATCTCTTGGTGTAAGGATAAATCGTTCGTGATAATACTCGTAAACGATCCATCAAACACGTCTCTAAGGATTGATGAGGCTCTGTTTAATTCTGATAATACTTTTTGAGGAGCCTGTGCATTTGGTATTTGTTTGCACATGTTCACCCAACGCTGAACAGAATACTGTAAATCTCTGTCTAATTCAGCTACTTTTATCCCTTGGGCTACAGTTCTTAATATTACACCAAATCCTTTTGGTTTAATACTTTGTGCTAACCTTTTTAAGCGCTCCTTTTCTTTATTATTTGTAATTTTCTGGGAAACTGATACACGATCAGAAAATGGTACTAAAACCAAATATCTCCCTGCAATAGATAATTCAGAACTTATCCGTGGTCCTTTGGTAGAAATAGGCTCTTTCACAACCTGTACTAGCATATTCTGACCCGCTTTTATCGCATCATCAATTTTTCCGTGCTTATCGATATCTTTCTCGATTCGGAAATTCTTTAAAGTGTAATCCTTTCTTTTTCCTGTACTAACTTGATGTGTGAAATTTTTTAAAGATGATAATTGTGGTCCTAAATCATGATAATGAAGAAAGGCATCTTTCTCACTTCCTACATTCACAAATGATGCATTTAGTCCCGATAAAGTTTTTTTAACCTTCGATAAAAATATATCTCCAACTGAGAAATTATTATCCAAAGTTTCATTGTGCAACTCAACAAGTTTTCCGTCTTTTAATAAGGCAAAATCTATATCAGAGGAATTCGATCTAATTATTAATTCTGTTTTCACTCTGTTATATATTTACATCCACCCGTATATATCATTATACAGATAGATTGATTAATAAATGTGTTTGGTTATTTAAAATAACCTCCGTATTTGCCTAAACAAATTTTATGTCAATGAACTTACTAAACTGAAAAGTTAAAACAAATAGGTGATTGCTCACCTATTTGTTATTTTTTCTTCTTATGTCTATTTTGTCTGCTTCTCTTCTTACGCTTGTGCGTCGAAATTTTGCTTCGTTTTCTTTTTTTACCACTTGGCATAATAAACTGGATTATAAGATTTTTATTATTTTACTGCTACACTTTTTTTAACGCTCTCTACAAAAACTTTTGCAGGTTTGAACGCTGGAATATTGTGAGCAGGTATTTTAATTGTCGTATTCTTAGAAATATTTCTTCCAGTTTTTTCAGCTCTTTCTTTTACGATAAAACTTCCAAAACCTCTTAAATAAACATTGTTCCCTTGGTTCAGTGAATCTTTAACTTCTACCATAAAATCCTCAACCACTCTTAAAACATCCGCTTTTTCAATACCAGAATTTTCTGAAATGTTAGCTACGATCTCTGCTTTTGTCATTTTAAATTATTTATACGTTATTTATTTCCTCCATTTGAGTCGGCAAATATAATACAATAAATCAATTTCAGAAAGCTAAATGATTAAAATTTAATTAGATAAAAAAATTGTACTATTGCAAAATGAGGCAAAAATCAAATTTTTCTAACCCATTAATAATGTGGTATTTAAATAATCTTCGCGATTTACCTTGGCGAAAAACCAAAGACCCATTTTATATCTGGTTATCTGAGATCATCTTACAACAAACTCGCATTGCCCAAGGCACTTCTTTTTATGAAAAATTTGTACGTGAATTTGATGATGTTTTTGCTCTTGCGGCAGCTGATGAAAAGCATATATTGAAACTATGGCAAGGCTTGGGATACTATTCAAGAGCCAGAAATTTGCACAGTGCTGCCAAAACTGTCGTCAATGAATTCAATGGCAAATTTCCTGACACTTATAAAGAATTACTTAAACTTAAAGGTATTGGTGACTACACAGCCTCAGCAATTGCATCGATCGCCTTTGACAAGCCACATGCAGTGGTTGATGGAAATGTTTACAGGGTTTTATCCAGAATATTTGGAATTAATACACCTATTAATGAAGCAAAAGGCATTGCTCAATTCAAACTTTTGGCTCAAGATCTTTTAGCCACTGATGATCCAGGAACCCATAATCAGGCTTTGATGGAGTTTGGTGCCTTGGTTTGCACACCTAAAAAACCAAACTGTCAAGACTGTATTTTTAATAAGACCTGTTATGCTTTCAGTAAAAACATGATTGACGAACTTCCAGTGAAGATCAAAAAATTGAAGGTAAGGAAAAGGTATTTCAACTATTTAGTGGTAGACTATCAGGGGGAGGGAACAATAATCCGACAACGCTTAAGTAAAGATATTTGGCAAAATCTATTTGAGTTTCCTCTGCTCGAAACAAAAACTGATCAATTCGACGCATCAGAATTTGAACGTTTTATTTTTCAGGATCTTTCAATCAAAGGCTCATTCAAACTTCGAAAGTTTAATGAAAGTCCTGTTGTCCATAAATTATCGCATCAAACCTTATATGCTTCATTCTGGATAATTCATCCCGAAGATAAAATTTGTAATCTACATAAATGGAAAGATCTCGAAGCACTGGCGTTACCCGTTTTACTTCAGAACTTTGTTGATAAATATCACCAGTCAAATTAAGTGATTCTGTCAATTTGACTATCTTTGATTATTAAATAATAGTTATGGCAAATTCGTTAAACAAAGTGATGTTGATAGGGCACCTCGGAGATGAAGTAAAAATGCATTATTTTGAAGGAGGAAACTGTATTGGCAGATTTCCAATCGCTACTAACGAGTCCTTTAGCAATAGACAAACCGGTGAAAAAGTAACCACAACTGAATGGCACAATATTGTTGTTAGAAACAAATTGGCAGAATTGTGTGAAAAATACTTGAGCAAAGGAGACAGAATCTTTGTTGAAGGCAAAATAAAAACAAGACAATGGGAACAAGAAGGTGTAAAAAGGTATACCACTGAGATTCATGCTCTTGAAATGACTTTTCTTACGACAAAAAAAGACCTGAACAACCCAGATGCATCTGGTCAAGTTGCGCCTGACAATAAATCTGCAGGTAAGCCTCAAACTGAAACACCAGATAATCTGCCGTTTTAGTAGTAAAATAATATGAATTAAAAGATTGTTCATTGGATCCTGAACCCGCAAGTATTTTTTTAGCTATTGAATTAGGCTGGCAAGCTACAGCTGGTGTTGTTTCACTGATTGTACTACTTGGGATTTCGGGTATAATTTCAGGAACAGAAGTCGCATTTTTTTCATTGACAAAATCAGATCTCGATCAAGATTCGAGCAAAAACATCCATCAGGTGAATCAGCTTTTAGAAGATCCAAAAAAGTTATTGGCAACGATATTGATCGCTAATAATTTCATCAATATTTTATTTATTTTACTATTCACATATGTAGGGGACTATTTTTTTAAGGACCTGTCCTCTCCGGTGGTAAAGTTTTTGATCGAAATTGTTCTGGTTACCTTTTTGATATTATTGTTCGGTGAAGTTCTTCCGAAAATATATGCAAACAGGAACTCCTACGGTTTTGCTGCCTTTATGGCAAAACCTATGATCCTTTTAAACTCACTGCTTTCATTTTTGAGCAGACCATTAATGAGTTTAACCAAAGTGGTAGAAAAAAAGCTAAGCAGAAAACAGACTGACTTCTCTGTTGAAGTTTTGTCGCAGGCCCTCGAGTTGACATCAAAGGGAGCCACAACAAAAGAAGAAAAAAAAATCCTGCAAGGCATTGTAAATTTTGGAAATACAGACACATCTCAGATTATGTGTCCAAGGATGGATATTTTCGCTCTCCCTTCAGATGAAGAGTTCAACAAGGTCACTGAAAAAATAATTAAAAAAGGCCATTCCAGAATTCCAATTTACGATGAGAATATAGATAATATCATTGGTATTCTGTACACAAAAGATTTGATCCCACATATTAACAAGAAAACCTTCCAGTGGAAGAAAATCATTCGTGAAGCATTTTTTGTTCCAGAGAATAAAAAGCTAGACGATCTTTTGAAAGAATTTCAGGATATGAAAAATCATATGGCCATTGTAGTTGATGAATATGGAGGAACCTCGGGATTGATCACCTTAGAAGATATTATAGAAGAAATTGTGGGAGATATCTCAGATGAATTTGACCAGAATGATTTGTCTTATTCAAAACTGGATGAATTCAACTATGTTTTTGAAGGAAAAACGACTTTAAAAGATTTTTACAAAGTATTACAAATAGAAGAATCTATATTTGAAGAAAATAAATTCGAAGCAGAAACTTTAGCCGGATTCATACTGGAAATCACAGGTAAATTTCCTAAAAAAAATGACAAGGTCTCTTTTAATAATTACAATTTTACCATTGAGGCCATTGACAAAAAAAGAATTAAACAGGTGAAAGTAAACCTTCCAATGAAGAATAAATAAAAATGACAAAACTTGTGTTCAAAATAGGTATAATTATATGTATATGTTGCATTAGTATAATTTCATGTAAAGAAGAAGTACTGCCAAAGCCCAAAGCTCAATTAAGACTAGAATACCCTGAACCTACATATAAAGCACTGAGTTCAGATTGCCCCTATATTTTTGATGCTTCAGAATCAACGACTATTAAAGTCAATGATAAGTGTTGGGTGAATATTGATTATAAGCCCTTGAAAGCCTCTATCAACATGACCTATCGACCCATTGAAAACAACCTGAAAGAACTCTTCCTCGAAGCTGAAAAGCTCACCTTTAATCATACGATCAAAGCCGATGGAATTAGTTCTGTTCCCTATGCAAACAGAGAAAAGAAAGTCTATGGCTCAATTTTTGAGGTTTCAGGTAATGCTGCTTCACCCATTCAATTTCATGTAACAGATAGTAGCAAACATTTTATAACCGGAGCAGTATATTTTAATGTGCAGCCAAATTATGACTCCATTAAACCGGCAATTAGTTTTCTGCAAAAAGATATCATCAGAATGATCGAATCAATGCAGTGGAAAGATGAATCAAAAAAATTAATTAATTGAAAAAAAAATATCTCTATACCAAAACGATAAGATTCTGGCTCCTAACGGGCCTTATCATGCTAATTGGTCAGGTAATCCTGGGTGGCATTACCAGACTGACTGGTTCTGGTTTATCAATCACAAGCTGGGATATAATCACAGGAGTAATTCCTCCTTTAAACAAACAACAATGGCTGGAAGTATTTGAATTGTACAAACAAACACCTCAATTCCATCAGATCAACTCTGATTTTACCTTAAAAGAGTTTAAGTTCATCTATTTCTGGGAATACATGCACCGATTATGGGTAAGGACCTTGGGACTTATCTTTTTAATTCCTTTTATCATATTTGTTATTCGCAAACAGATAGACTTTTTCCTAATCAAAAGACTAGCATTAGTGGTGTTTTTAACCGCCTTAACAGCTTCAGCCGGCTGGATCATGGTTATGAGTGGATTGGTTGATAAACCCTGGGTAAACGCCTATAAACTAACCCTGCACTTTTTGCTGGCTGTCCTGACTATTGGAGCTATGGTCAAATGTATTGCAGATGTGTACCTAATGGAAAACAAACCCAAAAAAGGACATACCAAATTTGTCATGATATTGTTGATATTCACAAGCATACAGCTAATTTTTGCCGGTTTGATGGCCGGAATGCGTGCTGGATTATATTATGCCACATGGCCTTCGATGAACGGGGCATTTATTCCTGAAGTATTATTAAACATAGACAACTGGACATTGCACAACCTCACGAATTATGACAGGTTTGCCTTTGCACCTGCCTTAGTTCAATTTGTGCATCGTTTATTAGCTTATGTGATTCTTATCCTCACAGTGTATTTTTACCACAAAAAGAGAAATCATGTGCATACCAGTGCCATTAAATGGTTAACTGTTTCTTACCTTTTGGTTGTATTTCAGGTTTTTCTTGGAATTATGACCTTGCTGCGAATAAAAACCGGCATTCCGCTTTTCTATGGAACACTTCACCAATTAGTTGGAATCTTATACCTGATCAGTTTATTATTTCTCTATTATTCTTTGAGAAATAAAATTTCAATTTGGAGCAAAAAAAAGCTACCTCAAGGGTAGCTCTTTTATATTTATATGAAGATGCCTACTTAAGCTTTGCAGCTTCCGTCACAAGATTTACCATCTTTAGCGCATTTACCTTCACATTTCTTTACAGCTCCATCAGCCATCACTTTAGCTGAATCTACTACTTTTTCTGCATCAGCAGCTACTGAATCTACAGCTTGCTCTACAGCTTCAGCTCCTTCTTCAACAGCTTCAGCAGTTGCGTCAGTGGCAGTTTCTACAGCCTCTACAGCATCGGTTGCAGCATCAGTTGCCGTTTCTTTTTTTGCTTGGTCACATGAAAATGTAAGAACGCTTACTACAGCGATTACAAATAATCCTTTGATCAATTTCATAGTTGTTAATTTTAAGTTAAATATTTAAGCGTGCAATATAAAGAAACAAATATGAAGAAATTCTGAAGTAGAAAGAAAATCTGTCAAAAGCATTTATAAGGATGACAAAAAAAAACCTGAATTCAATTCAGGTTTTTTTTAAATATTGTTCAATGATCTGTTACAATTTCTCGACACGGAAATCAACGTTGAACTTCAGACTCACACCTACTGGCTCTCCACCGTGTGTTGCAGGAACAACCTTAGGAGTATCATTAATGATTCTAACCATTTCATCTTCTAAAGCTTTCTTAGGAGCTACAACTCTAAGCGAAAAAACACGACCTGCCTTATTCACATGCATCACTACACCTATTTCATAATCACCTCTCTTAAGACCAGCATCTTTGGCTACATCATGATTAAAAGCACCTTTTAAATATGCAATAAAACTTTCTTTGTTACACGCTCTTATTTCTTCAACAGAACCCGAACAACCTGGATAGATTACCGGAGTATCAGCAAGGGCTTCTTCAATAACTCCTGCAGGAACAGCAACAGGTTCTACTTCTTTTGATTCGGCTTCAACTGCCTCAGCGGCTTCATGACTTTCATCTGCTTCTGAAGCACTACTCGCAGCAGCAGCTCCTGCAGCACCAGCAGCGGCACCAGCAGCAGCATCCGAAGACCCATCATCTTCAGATTCAGACGCGTCAGCTGCAGCATCAGCTGTACTATCATCATCAGCAACTGCTTCAGACTCGTCAGTCATTTCTACAGCAGCATCATCTGATACTTCTTCTTTTTTTGATTCTTTACAAGAAACAGCAATTGTACTTACTAAAGCAAATACCAATAATAATTTTAATATTTTCATTTTTAATTAAGATTAAGTTAACTATTCTGACAAAATAAGTACTTTATCTTTTAAAATGCTAATAATCACATCAAAAAAAATTAAAATCCCATAAAAAAAGAGCCACAAGGGCTCTTTTTTTTATAATTTGTATATCTCTGATATTAATTTACACCAGGCTTGTACTTAAAGGACTGACCTCCAACTGATGCCTCGGCCATTAATCCTCCAATTGTCTTTGTAAATATTGCTACTCCATCTTGGTAATCAATATCAACAGAAGCACCATCTTTCAATGCTACAGCCGATGCCTGTCCTGAAAATTTAACTTTCCCGGCAGTAAATCGGTCTAAGGCTGGCTGATCCTCAAAAAAGATCACCTCCATATATTGCTGACCCCCTGCTTGTAATCCAAAAGTCGCCTGAGCTAATTTTGATTCTCCAATAACCGTTTTGTTGTCAAAAACCAAACCATGACCTCCGGCACCGCCAATTCCTAAACCTCCTTTAGTGATTTTTGGAAAAACTGCAAAACCATATGCCGAATGAAAATGTGCTTCAATCTCTGGGTTACCATCTACCAAATTTTTGATCGCATCTTTGGTCTCATTCTGAAGTTTGGTATCCTTAGGAAAAACAACCGTAATTTTTTTCTCCGCGACAGCTTCTCCAGCTTCTTCAACTGCCTCTTCTCCAGCCTCATCTGAATTTTCAGCAGCCTCAGTGGCCTCTTCGCTTGTCGCTTCAGCACCTTCTGCTGCAGGTTCTTCGGTTTCTGCCGCCGTGTCTTCAGACTCAGCTGCCACTTCTTCAACTGCATCTTCTGCAGCTTCTTTTTTATCTGACTTACATGAAAATGCCAATGAAGACACTAACATCAAGGTAAAAAATATTTTCATTAATTTCATAATTGAACTGGTTTTAGGGTTAAGTATTAAAGCAAAGATAAGAAGAAATGCCTTGTCAGGCCAAATGATAAAACAATTATATCATTGTACTTCATTATTGTTCAAAACAGGTTCGATACTTTCAATGGCAACCACAGAATAGATCTCTCCCCCTGCAGTCTTTTCTATGATCTGCTTTATTTCCTGTTGACTGATTCTGTTTTGATCAAAACTAACAACACCCGAACTGTCTGCAAATGAAACCTCAGCAAAAGTCACACCATCTGCCTTATACAGTTTTGATTGAATCAGCCTGGCACACCCTATTTCACATGTCATTCCTTTGATATCAACCTTCACCTGCTGTATGTCTTCAGCTAACAGTTCCTTTTCAGGTGTTTTTACATCCGTTGACTCAACTTGTTTTTTAGAATCACAGGAAAGAAAAAACAAGGTAAGGATAACCAACGAAATAAATTTAATATGTACTTTCACAAGCTTAAAATTATAAATGTATGGCAAAAATAAGCATTATTTTCCATCAAGTATCGCCTGCACTAAAGATGTTTCAGTATCATGGGTAACATTCGATCAAGGTGGATAATTCTCATTATTCTGGCAATCATCTGGGGAAGTTCATTCATATTAATGAAAAAGGCCCTGATTGATCTTGATCCGATTCAGGTCGGTGCCTTGAGGATTCTATTTACAGGATTAACCTTGTTCACAGTAGGTTTTCGCAACATTTCCAAAGTCACCAAGAAACAATGGTACTATATCAGTATAACTGCATTTATAGGAACCTTCTTTCCTGCCTTTCTCTTTGCTTTTGCTGTGCAAAAAATTGACAGTTCAATTGTATCCATTTTGAATTCCCTTACGCCGTTAAATACTCTAATAGTAGGAAGCCTCTTTTTTGGATTTAGTTTTTTGAAAAAGCAGCTAGTTGGTGTGATCATCGGTCTTATTGGGGCGCTTTTTCTAATTCTCAAAGGAGCCGACCTCAACCCAGATCAAAATTATCTGTTTGCCCTACTTGTTGTGGTCGCTTCCATTGGATATGCCTTTAACGTAAATATTCTCAAAAAACATTTAGAAGACCTAAACGCCCTTACTATTGTCACGGGTAATTTTATGGTCATCTTTATACCCGCTTTGCTTGTACTCTATTCAACAGGATTTTTTAATATGTCTACCATTGCAAATGCTGAAACATCGCTGTTATATCTAGTCTTATTATCTGTCTTTGGCACGGCCATGGCAAAAACACTATTTAACAAATTAATACAGATGTCTTCTCCAATTTTTTCAAGTTCTGTAACCTACCTCATCCCCATTGTGGCCATTTTCTGGGGCGTTCTTGACGGTGAAAGACTATATTTTGGTCAGTTCATAGCGGGTTTTCTTATTTTATTGGGGGTGTATTTGACAAACAAAAAAAAATAATTCGCGACGCCACTTAGTTATCAGATTACTAAGTAAATAATGCTCCTAAAAAGTTTTCCCTATTTAATAAAAAGATGTATATTTGCACCCGCCTAATGAGAATGGGCAAAATTTTTAATTAAAAGCAAAAACATAAATCTATGTATGCAATTGTAGAGATAGCAGGGCAGCAATTTAAAGTTGCTAAAGACCAAAAGGTTTTTGTTCATCGTTTGGAAGAGAAAGAAGGATCGAAAGTTTCTTTTGATAAAGTTCTTTTATTAGATGATGGCAAAGTTACTATTGGCGCCCCGGTTATAAAAAATGCAGTAGTAACTGCAAAGGTATTGAATCACCTTAAAGGTGATAAAGTAATCGTTTTCAAAAAGAAACGTAGAAAAGGATTTAAAAAGAAAAATGGTCACCGCCAGTATCTTTCTGAAATCCAAATTGAAGGAATTTCAACAAAAGCTCCAGCTAAAAAAGCAGCAGCTAAAACTGAAGAACCAAAAGCTGAGAAAAAAGCTGTAGCCAAAAAAGCGGCTCCTGCAAAGAAAACAGCAACAAAAGAAGCAAAGGCACCTGCTAAAGCTGCTCCTAAAAAGGCAGCCCCAAAAGCTGCTGCTAAAAAACCAGCTGCAAAAAAGGAAAGCCCTAAAAAATAATTAACCCAGAAAAAATATTAGATCATGGCTCATAAAAAAGGTGTAGGTAGTTCTAAGAACGGTAGAGAATCAGAATCGAAACGATTAGGAGTAAAAATCTTTGGTGGTCAAGGCGCATTAGCTGGTAACATTCTAGTACGTCAAAGAGGCACAAAGCATCACCCAGGAGAAAATGTATATATGGGGAAAGACCATACGCTACATGCTCAGGTGAATGGAATCGTAAAATTTACTAAGAAAAAAGACAATAGGTCATATGTTTCAATTGAACCTATTGAAGCTTAATTCATAGTTAATTCTTAAAAAAAGAGCCCTTGCAAATGCAAGGGCTTTTTTTATGTCGAAAGATTTTCTCTATAAATTGTCAATTATAGGTCATAAATTTTATTTTTGTTTGAAGATTTTTCATTCAAACGCAATTTGAGCACTTTAAAACGGTTTTTTAAGGACACGATCATATACGGGATAGCTGCCGTTTTACCAAGAGCGATCACGATACTTCTCGTTAAATTACACACAGATACGCTGGTATCTGAAGGATATGCCGAGACAACCATTTACTTTGTGTACGCTGCTTATTTAAACGCTTTGCTGACCTATGGAATGGAAACCGCCTTCTTTAGATTTTTCACTAAAGAAAAAGAAAAGGGAAAAGTGATCTCCACAGCATTTATCAGTTTGCTGATTACGACCCTTCTTTTTATGATCATGGCTTTCATTTATAGCGAAAGCTTGAGCCTACACTTAGGTTTTTCTGACCCGCTCCCTCTTCGCATATTGATACTCGTAACTACTTTTGATACTTTAGTCGTTATCCCTTTTGCTTATTTAAGAGTAACAAGCAGACCCATAAGATTTACTTTTTACAAGGTGCTCAATGTGGTGATCTTTGCCGTGTTTAATTTGTATTTTCTATTATATGTTCCAAATGCGCTCATCCATGGGAATTTTGTTCCCGAGATTATCTCAAGTAGTTTTAATGAGCACCCATTGGTACTCTATATTTTTATCGCCAACCTGATAGCCAGCTTGATCACCTTTCTATTGTTATTCCCCATTGTATTCAAATTTAAAATTTCCTTTGATAAAAAATTGCTCTATAGCATGCTAGGCTATGGCATTCCAATAATGGTCAGTAGTCTGGCCTATGTGACCAATGAAAATCTGGACAAACTCTTACTCACCAAATATCTTGGAAAGGAGCAAATGGGTATCTATGCTGCCTGCTACAAATTAGGCGTTTTTATGTCATTGTACATCATGGCATTTAAAATGGGGGCCGAACCATTTTTCTTTAATCAGGCAAAAGAATCGAATGCCAAGTCAACCTATGCCAGAATACTGAATTGGTTTATTATTTTTGGAGGGTTTTTTATGATTATCATCGTTGGATTTATTGATCAGTTTGCCTTGCTTCTTCTTGGAAAAGCAGAATACTTCCAGGCGTTAGAAATAGTACCGGTAATTCTCTTGGCCAATTTATTTTTAGGTATTTATTATAATTTGTCTGTTTGGTTCAAGTTAACCGACAGAACACGATATGGCATGTATTTCTCTATTTTAGGGGCATTGATCACTATTGGCCTCAACATCATATATATCCCGAAAATAGGCTATATGGCTTCAGCCTGGGCTACCCTAATCACTTATTTGATAATTGCCACATTGAGTTATTTTTATGGAAAGAAATACTACAGCATTCCTTATTCGCTAAAAGGCATCTTTTTAATTCTTGCCATTACTATTGCAGGTAGCTATATATCCTTTGAACATTTTAGGGGAAACTATCTGATGTCAATACTCATTATCCTTATTTTTATGGGAACCGTAATCTGGTATAAAAAATCTGAAATACAACAAATATGGAAAACATAAGCGTCAAAATAATAAACAAATCGAGTCACCCAACACCTTCTTACGAAACCAGCTCTTCAGCGGGCATGGATCTCAGAGCAAATATTCAAGATCCGATTACATTAAAACCGCTTGAACGAACCATAATCAAAACCGGGCTCTATATTGCCTTGCCCTCTGGTTATGAAGCTCAGGTAAGACCAAGGAGTGGTTTGGCAGCCAAATTTGGAATTAGTGTTCTCAATGCTCCTGGCACTATAGACGCTGATTACAGAGGAGAAATTGGCGTTATTTTAGTGAATTTATCCAATGAAAATTTCACCATTAATGACGGCGACAGAATCGCTCAAATGATAATTGCAAGCTATGTACATACTAAATGGGAGGAAGTTAGCGTTCTAGATGAGACCAAACGCGGTGAAGGCGGATTTGGGAGTACTGGAATTTAAATAGTTTAGAAAGCAAATTAAAACAATATCCTCTTGAAAATAATCAAATATATTTTTCTGTTATCAGTCACTTTGGGTTTTGCACAAGACAAGAATGAAGAGAAACTATTAGCGGTTTCAAATGATGCTTGCCAATGCATTTCACAAATAGAAACTGAATCTGACGATAAGAATCAACTCATCAAAGATTGTATTAATAAATCCCTTGAAGCAAAAATAGTTGACGAATCTTCAGAAGAAAACAAAATCGTTGAAATGAATTATAAAACGATTGAAAATTATTTGGTACAGCATTGTAAACCGTTAAAAGAATTGGCTTTTACTGAAAACAAAAAATTCAGACATGCCTCCTCAGACAATGTTCTGGCCCAGCTGGCCTATGACGACGGTATGGAATATATCAATGATGACGATATTGAAAACGCTATTATCAAATTTTCCAAAGCAGTTGAAATAGATGCGAATTTTGCATTTGCCTGGGACAATCTAGGAATTAGTTACAGAAAAAACGGTGAATATGACAAAGCGATCGCTTCCTACAAAAAATCTTTGGAGATCTATCCTGAAGGCAGATTACCACTTTTAAATATTGCCATTACCTACAATTTAAACAAACAGTATGACGAGGCTGTTACTTACTACAATAAGTTTATTGAAATTTACAAAGAAGACCCTGAAGGTTACTACGGTTTAGGCCTTATTCTTTATACCCAACAGCAAGAAGAAGCAGGTCTCGACAATTTAATTAGAGCCTATACGATTTATACAGCACAAAACTCTCCTTACAGAGCCGATGCGGCAAAAAAAATTGGATATATGTATAAGGATCTAAAAAATCAGGACAGACTTGAAGTGTTCCATAAGGTTGCTGATAAATACAATCTGAAGGTCCAGAATAATTAAGACCTCACCTTCTCAATTACATTATCGATTTTATCCATCGTCTTTTCGGGGATATATCTCTTGGTTGCCAGAATAATTCCAAAAATTATAAAGAAAATACCCAAGGCGTGTCGTATTTTTCTTAAAACTACCGGGGTTAACTTGGCTTTTAATTGCTTGGCAGCAGCAATTTTAACGATATCTGTGAGTAAAAATGTAAGTACGACTAGGGTAAAATAATTGAATATTCTTCCTGGGTTCATTTGAAAATTCGAGCTTACAGCAATCACAATAGCCAGCCAAAAGGCAAGCACGCCAAAGTTAATGGTATTGAGAAAAAAACCTTTTAAAAACAAGCCCAGATAATTATTTGACTCAACTACTACCAGTTCTTCATCAGTAACAATTTTCTTGGTTTTCTGATAAAAAATGGTATACAGACCATAGCTGACCAGCACCAAACCGCCGACCATGAATATGCGAGGATCATCCTGAATTTTTTGCAAGATGGTCAAACTACCAAAATATGAAATGACAATAAACATGATATCAGCAAGCAAGACTCCTATATCAAAGGTAATTGCTGCTCGCATGCCTTTTGTGATGCTCGTCTCAATTAATGTAAAGAACACCGGACCAACCATAAAGGCCAATCCGAAACCCAACAATACCGCATTGATATATTCATTAATCATAGCGAATAAATAAAATAATGACCAAACTTAAACGTCGTCGTAGTCTATTTTTAATGTAGAGGTAGTGGGGTGTGCCTGACATGTTAAAATCAGACCTTCCTCTATTTCATCATCATCTAAGATAGTGTTTCTTTCCATTTCTGCAGAACCTTCAACCACTCTGGCCAAACAACTGCTGCATACACCTCCCTGACATGAATATGGGGCATCCAGTCCTTTTGCTATGGCAGCGTCTAAAATCAACTCATCCATTCTCATGTCAAAACTAGTCTCTTCATCATCGAGCATCACAGTGATTTCAGTATTGCCATCCAATGACTTAGTAACTTCTTTTTTATATGAAGTACTGGTGAACAGTTCGAATTTGATATGATCTTCTTTGATGCCGTTTTTTAACAAAACTTCCTTACTGCTATCAATTAATTCTTCAGGTCCACAAAGAAAATAGGTGTCGATATTCCAATCAGAAAATTCATGCTTCAACATATCTTTCAATTTGATAGCATCAATTCTCCCAAATAAAGCCTTATCACTTATTATTTGACTAAATACGTATTGAATCTTAAGCCTGCCATTTGAAGAGGCTGCCAGTTCATCCAATTCTTTTCTAAAAATTGTTTTTTCACCTGACTTACTTCCATAGATCAAGGCGAACCTACTGTTTTCTTCCTTATGAAGCACAGACTTGATCATAGAGATGACAGGTGTTATTCCACTACCCGCAGCGATAGCCATAAAGTCTCTCTGAGCACCTTCTTTTGCTTCTAATACAAATCTTCCTTCAGGACCAGCTACATCAAGTTGATCCCCTTGTTTGAGTTCATTATTTGCGAAACGAGAAAACCGCCCCTTTTCTACTTCCTTGATCGCTACTCTCAATTCACCACTCTCAGGTGATGAACAGATAGAATAAGCCCTTCTTAGTACACTATCCTGTAAGTTCTTTTGAATCGTAATATATTGGCCAGGTACAAATTTGAATTCATTTTTCAAATCAGCCGGAACGTCGAAAGCCACTGATACAGCATCGACAGTTTCTCTTCTTACTTCCTTTACTTGGAGTTTATGAAATATAGACATTGAAGCGTTTTAAATATGGCGCAAAAATACAAAATAGTTTCAGTATTACGGCAGGTTTTATCCCTTAATGGCTCTTGGATATCTCATCAGATAGTTCATTCTCATCCTTGTCCCAGTAAGGAAAATATTCTTTCAGTTTTTCGCCAGCATGAAGGATTCCCAAAACAAGTCCCTTGCCATGATTTCCCTTGACAAATTCATTGATAACCTCATCTTTAATGCTCTCCCAAAAATCATCAGGAACTACCTTATCGATCCCTTCGTCACCGATGATGGCGAATTTATGATCATCAACGGCAACATAAAACAACACGCCATTTTTGAATTGGGTTTTATCCATTTCTAAATGATAAAACAAATCCTGTGCTCGCTTTATCGGTTCCTGTTCTACGCTCTTTTCGAAATGGACCCTGATTTCACCCGAAGTATTTCGTTCTGCCTCCTTGATAGCCTCAACAACCTTTTTCTCCTGTTCCTTAGTTAAAAATTCTGCAACTTCCATATACCAGTTCTGGGTAAAAAAGAAGCCAAAGCAGCGCTTTGACTTCTATAATTATATTCGCTTTCTAATTGAAATCTACAGTAGGTGCATTCTCACTTCCCGCTGCTGCCTGAAATAGGGCCATCGGATCAAAATTTAAAAATCCGGCAACAATATTTGCAGGTACCTTTCTTATGTAAATATTATAATCCTTTGCAAGTTCATTAAAACGATTCCTCTCAACATTTATTCTGTTTTCAGTCCCTTCTAATTGACTCTGAAGCTCCAAGAAGTTTTGATTTGCCTTCAAATCCGGGTATTTTTCTACCACCACCATTAACCTGCTCAATGCCCCTGAAAGAGAGTTTTGAGATTCCTGAAAGGCAGCCATTTGCTCAGGTGTAATATTGCTCGGATCTATCGTTGTTTTTGTTGCATTCGCTCTTGCCTGAATGACGCTTTCGAGTGTTTCTTTTTCAAAGTCGGCATAGCCTTTCACCGTATTCACTAAGTTAGGAATCAGATCAGATCTTCTTTGATAAGCACTCTCCACATTGGCCCATTGTGTTTTGGCAGTTTCTTGTTTTTCGACCATGGTGTTGTTCAATCCAACACCCCATCGGATCACACCAATGACCAGGACAGCAATTATTATTAAAGGGAGCCATTTTTTCATGATAATCTATTTAATTTAAAGTTGATTTTTAATTTCTAATAATTCGTTTTTAATACTTTCCAATCTCATAATGATCTTATGATTTGAAAATATTTCTTCGGGATTTTCTTTTAATTTTTTCTTTGCCCCGTCTAATGTAAATCCCTTTTCTTTTACTAGAAAATAGATCAATTTCAAATTTGCGAGGTCTTCTGGAGTAAACAGACGGTTCCCTTTTTTATTTTTTTTTGGTTTTAAAACATCGAACTCATTCTCCCAAAATCTGATCAATGAAGTATTGACCCCAAAAGCCTTCGCTACTTCTCCTATTTTATAATATCTTTTGTCTGGTAAGTTTATCTCCATTAGTCGAGTGATTGTCCTTCTTGTGAAGCCATTTTTAACATATCCTGAAATTCGGTTGGTGAAAGATCACCATAGTAAAAGTTGATTGGATTTACCTGCTGTTTATTATACCTAACCTCATAATGCAAATGAGGCGCCTGAGATCTTCCTGTACTACCAACATATCCGATCAAATCACCTCGTTTTACTTTCTGACCTCTTTTTACATTATACTTTGACAGATGCGCATAAAGCGTCACATATCCAAATCCGTGATCAATTCGTATATGCTTCCCAAAACCTGAAGATCCAGCATCTGCACGAATCACTTTCCCGTTACCAGTTGCATACACGGGTGTTCCTCTTGGCGAGGTAAAATCCATACCTTTATGCCGTTTTCTCGCTTTGGTAAAAGGGTCTAACCTCCACCCAAAACCAGATGCCATCCGCGTTAAATCTTGCTTACTCACAGGTTGAATCGCCGGGATAGAAGCAAGTAACTCTTCCTTATCCTTTGCCAATTCAATGATCTCATCTAAGGATTTAGACTGTACATATAATTGTTTCGACAAAATATCCAAATTTCTTGTTGCTTCAATAATCATCTGAGAATTATCAAACCCTTCTATTGATTTATATCGATTCACACCACCAAATCCTGCCTTTCGCTGTTCATCTGGAATAGGATTTGCCTCAAAATAAGTTCTGTAAATATTGTTATCTCTTTTTTGGATGCCGTCAAGAACTTCTTCAGCCTGAGCCATTTTCTTTTCCAGCAACTCATAGTGAAGCTTCATATTCTCCATTTCTCGCTTCATCACTTTCTGACGCGGAGATTCAACAAACTGATACATCAGAAATACCAAGAGACCACCCATCATGGCAGAAGCTACCACAAAAACGATCATATTCCTGAATTTATCCCTTTTTCTAAGCTCTATTTTCCTGTAGGATAAGGTATCAGAATCGTAATAATATTTTACCTTCGCCATAATGTAGAATTATACTATTTTTGCAACTAAACCAAGCCTGAATCTGCTGCATAAAAAACAAATTTACAATTTTTTTTTATCTCTGAGTTAACCCAAAGATAGCGCTTTTAATAATATTTTATGACTTCACAGGAAATCAGAAAACAATTCTTGAACTTCTTCGCTTCTAAAGAGCATGAAATAGTTCAATCGGCTCCATTGGTCAACAAAAATGACCCGAGCCTGATGTTCGTAAACGCCGGGATGAATCCGTTCAAAGAATTTTTTCTTGGCCAGAAAGAACCCGTTAACACGAGACTTACAGATACGCAAAAATGTTTACGAGTTTCAGGTAAGCACAATGATCTTGAAGAGGTTGGGATGGACACCTATCATCATACCATGTTTGAGATGCTCGGTAACTGGAGTTTTGGAGACTATTTTAAGAAGGAAGCCATTGAGTGGGCCTGGGAATTGCTGACTGAGGTTTTCAAAATAGACAAAGAAAATTTGTATGTGACCGTTTTCGAAGGAGATAAAGATGATCGACTTGAATATGACCAGGAAGCTCATGATCATTGGTTAAAACATATCCCTGCCGACAGAATTTTAAAAGGAAACAAAAAAGATAACTTCTGGGAAATGGGAGCACAGGGGCCCTGCGGACCTTGTAGTGAAATTCATATAGATATCAGATCTGAGGAAGAAAAGAAAAAGGTGGCCGGAAAGGACCTTGTAAATATGGATCATCCATTGGTCATTGAAATATGGAACCTTGTTTTTATGGAATTCAACCGAAGAGCAAATGGCTCTTTAGAAAAACTTCCTCAAAAGCATGTGGATACAGGAATGGGCTTTGAGCGTCTCTGCATGGTCATACAAAACGTTCAGTCAAATTATGACACTGATGTTTTCACACCTATCATTAGAGAAATTGAAACCATCACCAATAGTACATACGGTAAAAATGAAAAGATTGATATTGCCATTCGAGTCATTGCCGATCATGTCAGGGCCGTTGCTTTTGCAATCGCCGACGGACAACTTCCATCCAATAACGGCGCCGGGTACGTCATTCGCCGGATCCTAAGAAGGGCCATCCGTTATGGTTTCACTTTTTTAAACAAAAAAGAACCGTTTATTTATCAACTGGCCGAAGTACTCGAAACTCAGATGGGAGATAACTTTCCGGAGATAAAGGCCCAAAAAAGTCTTATTCACAATGTAATTAAAGAAGAAGAACATTCTTTTTTAAGAACCTTGGATCAGGGACTGGTACTGTTAGACAATATCGTTTCCAAGGCGCAGAACAATTCAATATCAGGAAAAAAAGCTTTTGAACTATATGATACTTATGGCTTTCCAAAAGACTTGACATCATTGATTCTTAGAGAAAAAGGAATGGAATTTGATGAGGTTGAGTTTGATGAAGAAATGTCTAAACAAAAATCACGATCAAGGGCTGCAGCTGCTGTTGACACAGATGACTGGAACCTATTGACAGAAGATAAGGAACAGGAATTTATTGGATATGATCATCTTGAAGCAGAAATCAAGATCTCAAGGTACAGAAAAGTAAGCTCAAAGAAAGCAGGAGACATGTATCAACTCGTGTTTAATAAAACGCCATTCTATCCTGAAGGCGGTGGTCAGGTTGGAGACAAAGGATATCTTGAATTGGCGAATGGAAATGTGATCTATATTTTAGACACCAAAAAGGAAAACAACCTAATACTTCATTATTCCAAAAATCTCCCTGAAGACCCTACTGAAACTTTTAAAGCTGTAGTAAACAGTGATTTCAGATCACTGGCCATGCGTAATCATACAGCAACCCATCTCCTGCATCAGGCACTCAGAACAATTCTGGGTACGCATGTTGAGCAAAAAGGATCTCTGGTGAATGCAAAATACCTGCGCTTCGACTTTTCTCATTTTTCAAAGCTTAGTCCTGAAGAAGTGATAAATATAGAGCAGTTTGTAAATGCACGAATTTCGGAAAGCATTGAATTAATTGAAAACAGAGCAGTTCCTTTAGCGGAAGCTAAAAATTCAGGAGCCATCATGCTGTTTGGAGAAAAATACGGCGACACGGTAAGAACCATTAATTTTGGTCAGTCAACAGAACTTTGCGGAGGCACACATGTCAAAAACACAGCCGATATTTGGCATTTTAAAATCATGAGTGAAAGTGCCATTGCCTCTGGCATCAGAAGAATTGAGGCCATCACGAGTGATGCGGCAAGAGACTATTATTTTGAACAAGATGAAATCGTGGGCAGCATAAAGTCTGCGCTGAAAAACCCTTCAGACCTGGTAAAATCTATTCAAGCCCTTCAAGAAGACAATAACAGGCTTAAAAAGGAAATTGAGCAGCTTAACAAACTAAAAGCCGCTTCCTTTAAGGACGATCTAATTAAGAATAAAAAAGTAATCAATGGCATCAATTTTATTTCAGCAATTCTGGAAGCTGATGCCGGATCTATGAAAAATATCGCCTTTGAAATTGGAAATGAAATAGAGAATCTCTTTTTTATTAGCGGATCAAAAATGAATGGAAAAGCTTTATTGACGATTTATATCTCGAAAAACCTGGTTGAATCAAAAGATTTGAATGCCGGCACAATTATTAGAGAATTAGGGAAACACATCCAGGGTGGTGGTGGCGGTCAGGCGTTTTTCGCAACGGCTGGAGGAAAAAACCCGGATGGATTGCAGCAAGCTCTGCTAGCTGCAGAAAAAATTATAGCAGGTTAAAATGAAATTAACCAGGTACTTGACACTATTGATCATCGCATTTCAATCGATGTCCCTTGCGGGGCAGAACAGCGATATTCAAGTCTCGAGTCATAAATATAAAGACACCTTACATTTAGATTTTTACAGTTCAAAATCAACACAAAATGGCTCCTCTCCTCTATTGGTATTACTTCATGGCGGTGGATTTGCCTCTGGCAGAAGGAACGGAGCTCATGAAGTTCGATTTTCTAAATCAATGGCAGAGAAAGGGTTTGCCGTAGCCTCCATCAGTTATCGATTGACACGCAAGGGCGACCCGTTCAATTGCCAGTGCCATACTGAAAAGAAAATGCATTCCTTTATAAGTGCCACTGAAGATCTCTCAGAAGCGATTCAATTTTTAACAAATAAGAAAGATTTAGCTTTTGACAGAGAAACCATAGTGCTTGTAGGCAGCAGCGCTGGTGCAGAAGCTGTTTTGCACAGTGCCTATATGGGAAACGATTATCGCTTTAGTCATGTTCCTAAGTTTAATATCGCAGGTCTGATTTCTTTTGCAGGAGCAGTTTCAAATGCCTCCTATATGACCAAAGACAATGCTGTCCCTACGTTAATGATCCACGGAAAAAAGGACAAACTTGTTCCTTACGCTACTGCACCACATCATTATTGCCCTGAAGATCAACCTGGCTATCTCATGCTCGATGGTCCAAAAACCATTGCTTCCAACCTGCAAGCCTTAGATGTATCATATATTTTGGCATATGACAATGAAGGCGGACATGAGTGGGCAAATGATGCCTATGATCAGATCGAACTGATTAACAGGTTTATGCATACATTAGTGCTAAAGGATGAAAAAATTCAAGAAACTATTGAATTAAGTCGAGTAAGTAACTAAGCAAATGATATGAAGTTTAGAACAGAAATAACGTGCAGCAAAGCTTCTCATCAAATCACTCATAATTCCCACATTGTACTATTTGGTTCATGCTTTTCTGAACATATGGTGGATAAGTTCGATTATTTTAAATTCAATCATTTCAGTAACCCCTTTGGGATATTATTTAACCCTATCGCTATTCAAACGGCTGTTGAACACTGCGTTTCACAATCTTATTATACAGAAGAAAACCTAGTTTTTGAAGGTGACATATGGTTAAGTCTCAACCATCACAGTCAATTCAATAATCGAAAACAAGAGGTGGCTTTAACTGATATCAATGCTCACATAAAAAACGGACATCACGCTTTAAAAAAAGCTACTCATGTGATCATAACCCTAGGAACTTCATGGGTCTATCGGTGGAATGAAACCGGACAAACCGTAGGAAACTGTCATAAAATTTCACAAAAAAAATTTACTAAAAGCATCCTTAGCCTCGAGGAAGTTTCGAATAGTCTTGCCAATACCATCAGTCAGATTAGGTCAATAAACAAGGACGTAACTATTATATTCACATTGAGTCCTGTAAGGCATGTAAAGGATGGTTTTACAGAAAACAGTCTGAGTAAAGCGATCCTTTTACAAGCGATCCATCATGTAATAAATGAGAATGACACCTTTTACTTTCCAGCATATGAGATTATGATGGATGATTTGAGAGATTACCGTTTTTATAACGATGATCTGTTGCATCCAAATAATCTGGCCGTGAATTATATTTGGAACCTTTTTACATCGAGCTGGATCAGTGATGCATCGCTAGAATTGATGGGTACGATCAACGATATTCAGAAGTCTTTAGCGCACAGACCATTTGACCCAGATTCAAAGGCTCACCAAAAATTTTTAGAGAAATTGAATAAAAAAATAGTCAATCTTCAAAAGACCTATCCGCAAATTGAATTCCATAAAAAAAGGAAGTGTTAAACACTTCCTTTTTTATTTTTTATTGAATCGGCCTATTTCATACAGTTTACGACGCTGCCCCAAGGACCTCCATTAATTGCATCAACACCATGCTGTTTTAAAATAGTAGCTGCCGATCCACTTCTGGCTCCGCTTCTACAACAGGTGATCACAGGCTTGTTTAAATTTTTAATCTCATCTAAATGACTTCCAATTCTGTTCAATGGAATATTCTTTGATCCCTGAACGTGTCCTTCTTCAAACTCTTCAATAGTTCGTACATCTATAACAACCGCTCCATTTTGCAAGTACTGCTCAATTGATGCAACGTTTGTATTTCCTCCAAATAAATTAAATATTCCCATATCCTTTTAATAATTACTAATTTTCTGCAAATGTCTTAAAAATCCTTGATTTATGTGTAACGCCTGTTACAATTATTGTACCATCTTTTCTGTAAATCGTTAAAAAAACTCCTAAAACTTAACTTTTTTTACAAGATTACCTGGTAAAAAGCATTTCTCGATATTTTACCAATGGCCATAACTCATCATCTATCATTAGTTCCAGCTTATCGCAGTGATACCTGATCAACTCAAAATAAGGCTTTACCTTTTCGCAATACAATAGGGCCTTCTTCTCCTCATCAGCTGTTTTATTCGCTTTTTTTCTTTCTTCGACCATGGCTTTGGTTTTTGAAGTAATTCCAGAGATATGCTCTGAAATTTTTTTGATAAGATCCATTTGCTCCTTGGCCACCGTCTCAAACTCTTTACCGAACACCTCTTTCAATCCTCTCACATTTCTGATCAGGGTGTTCTGATAATTGACCGCTGTTGGAATGACATGATTCATGGCGATATCACCCAAGACCCTACCTTCAATTTGGATTCTCAAAGAATAGGCATCCAATTCGATTTCATAACGTGCTTTAAGCTCAGTCTCATTCATTACCTCCATCTCTTCAAATAAGCCAATAGCTTTTTTGCTTACCTTAGGTTTGATAGCTAAAGGAGTTGTCTTATTATTACTAAGACCTCTTTTTGCAGCTTCCGCTTCCCATTCTTTTCCATAGCCATTTCCTTCAAACAAGAT
>CAYQPI010000165.1:0-2125 GCA_964419405.1 uncultured Flavobacteriaceae bacterium | reverse complement strand
TAGGATGGTTGTTTTCATCATGAATAACGATTCCCTTGGTATAAATAATACCATCTGTAGTAGCCTTTTGAACAGGATTTATATACATCCAACCAGTTCCAATGACTAAGGCAATAATTACTAAGGTTTGAATCTTATTTGCTCGCTCAAGTGATTTAATTCTTTTTTCCATAGTACACATTTTTATTCAGAAAGATTGAGTTGCCATGAAATACCGTATTTGTCTTCGCACCATCCAAATTTTTTACCAAAACCATAATCACCTGCGCCTTGATAGTTATCAAGAGGGACCATGACCATTCCTCCATTTGATGATAGTTCTTGAAACAGTGCTTCTATTTCCTCTTCAGAGTCGCAGCTAACAAACAAAGAAACACCAGGGCTAAATGACCAGGCATGCTTATAATTATTCTCAGAAATCATGTACTCGGTGCCGTTAATAGTAAACAGTCCATATTTGATAAGTTCAGGGTTTCCCCCTGCTTCTCCTTCTGAGAATTTTATGACCTTCTTTATTTCTGAATTCGGAAAAATCGTAGTATAGAAATTCAAGGCTTCTGCAGCTTTACCACATTGTTCGCCAACAAATGTTAGAAATGTTGTTGTTTTCATTTTTATAAAAAATTATTCCGTTAAACTTTTGTCTCAGATATTTGTCGTTTGTTTAGTTCCTCTTGCAGGAAACTTTTTATGATTGTTTTTTTATTATTCCTCGTCAACAACACCAGGCATAAAATAATTAGCGATCCCCATATTGACATCATCAGGAGAATTCACCCAGTTTCTGGCACCATTGGTCAATAAGATAACCGTGACGGTCTGCTTAGAGTTTTCTTTATAATAATGTCTTATTACAGAGATTCCAGCTCCCCCATGCCCAGTCATCGAAATTCCATTTCCCAATTCATAGGATTCCCAACCCAAACCAAAATAGCCGGGCTTGCCATTATTCAAAACTACCGGCTTCCAAATTTGCGTTAATTCTTCTTTGCTGATGATTCTTCCATCCAAAACGGCTTGTGTCCAAGCAATGAGCTCTTCCATAGTAATATTTAATCCTGCTGCGGCATACATCGGTGGGCCATAATTTAGTGGAAACATTTCAAGCTGATCTCCAACCATTCTATAGCTCTTCACTCTGTTTGGCACCACTTTTTTAAAGCCACCGTAATTGGCCTTCGTTAAGTTGAGTTGATCAAAATACTTCTCCTGCAAATAAAGTTCAAAGTCTTGGCTGGCCAATTTTTCAATAATCATTCGAATAAGCAGAAATCCCGTTGCATTATACTTGGTAGCTTCTCCTGGTGCCGAAGAAAAGGGTTTGTCTTTTAATGCCTGAATTACAAAATTTTCACTTTCAGGTGCCAGATAAATTTGGTAATCTATTTGATCAGGTATCCCTGAACTATGACTCAACAAACTTTGCAAGCTCAAGGCTCTCCAGGAATCAGGTAAGTCCTTTCTTTCAGGAAGAAACTCACCCACCGTCTCATTCACATTTCGGTTCTGCTCTTTTAATAATTTATGCAAGGCCGTCGAACTAAATAGTTTTGACATGGAAGCCACTGCAAACAAATGATCCTGCGTCATGGGCACCCGATGTTCGAAGTTTGCCAAACCAAAAGCCTTTTTATGTTGCACTACCCCATCGATCATCACACAATAATTCAGGCCGATAATGTCAAGACTATCCATCATTGTAGTCACATAGGCATCTGTTTTGTCGTAAATACTTTCTTTACTTGTTGCCTTTACTTCTTTTTGACAACTTATAAAAAGAATGGCAGCTGATATCAGGATCAGTCCCTCGAAAATATGTTTATTCATTTTTATTGGTTTTCATGTTCTTTCAACATCCTCCATTTGACCTGCTGCAAGCAAGGAAAACGGAAAGTCCCTTGTAATGACCTCTTCACAGACAAGGAATACAAATCATTGTTACACCTTCCTTTGTCATTTTTGACACCCTACTTTTCCAGTTCAACTTCTATGAGTTGAATCATTTCGACGATGCGTTCTCTCAGCACCTCAGATTGCACATTGGCCCAGCTGTTGATCGAATAACACCTGGTTAGATGGTCTTCAAAATCTGGTTGATCCAAAAGACCATTAAAATCCTCTGCGT
>CAYQPI010000164.1:0-1700 GCA_964419405.1 uncultured Flavobacteriaceae bacterium | reverse complement strand
TACTATAGATGGATAATAATTCAGATCAAAAATATATTGATAAGGTGTTACAAGGTGACACAAATGCATTTGCTTATTTAATTAATAAGTACAAGGACATGAGCTATACCCTGGCAAGAAAGATTGTTAGAAGCCATGAGGATGCAGAGGAAGTGGCTCAGGACAGTTTTTTAAAAGCCTTTGAAAAGTTAAATACCTTTAAGGGAAATGCAAAATTTTCGACATGGTTATATACGATCGTTTATAGGAATGCTATTTCTAAGGTTAGAAAGAAAAATGTTGCTACATCAGCTATTGATGATTATGTGATAGACAATCATTCTGAAGGTGACGATTTTCCTCAATTAGAGACTTTAAAGATGGAGGAGCAGCAAAAATATGTGAGAGAAGCCGTTGAAAAATTGCCCGAAAAAGATGCCTTGCTGATTACCTTGTTTTATATGAATGACAATTCAATTGAAGAAATTGAGGAAATTACAGGTTTAAGTCAGTCCAATGTAAAAGTTAAGCTCTTTAGAGCCAGAAAGAAGTTGAATCAATCATTATCAGGCTTATTAAAGGAAGAATTAAAAACGATATTATGAAGGAAGATGGAAAATTAGATAAATTGATAAGAGAAAGTTTGAAGGCTGAACAGCCGTCGAAAGCTTTTACAAATAATATCATGGATCAATTACATTCTTTAGAAAGTAATAAAGAGAAGGCACTAGGTTCTTTGATCAAGAAATCTGTGCTAGAAAGTCCTTCTCCTAATTTTACAGATCGAGTGATGGGAGAGATAGAAAAGTCTTCAATGGCCATGGTGAATCAACCTATTATTGGTAAAAAAGCATGGACCTTTATATTGATAGGTTTAATATCGATTGTTGCCTATGTGTTAGTTTCTCCAAGCCAAGAGACTGCCACTTCACAATATCTGGACAATGCCATTTCGAAATTTGACGGAGCGTTTACATTTGATCTTCCAGCTTTATTAATTTCTCCATTGTTCGCAATTAGTGTATTTGCCTTGAGTTCGCTTTTATTCCTAGATTATTTTTTAAGAAACAGGACATTGTCGTTGAAAATCTGATACTTAGTCAAAATATTATTACCCTCTTATCATCTACAGGTAATGTTTAGATGGAAGAGGGTATTTTTTTTGAAATATTTTTTAAAAAAATACTTGCTGAAATTCTAAAAACATTTATATTTGCACACCTCAAAAAGGAAATAACATTCCTCCTTAGCTCAGTTGGTTAGAGCATCTGACTGTTAATCAGAGGGTCCTTGGTTCGAGCCCAAGAGGAGGAGCAGAAAACACCGATTTTAATCGGTGTTTTTTTTTGACTTGAACTCTCTCAAGGATTAGACTTTGGCTCACTCTTTCGCTAAAAACATCCACAGGATGTTTTATGAATGCCTGGTCTGGTATGAAAAACGAGCCCTTTCTCCAGCATGCATGTAGTTAAAAGACATTGTCACAATCCGTTGCTTTTTTAAAAAATTGAACCAATCTGGTATCAAATTAGGTAAGGCTTACAATTCTTATAATCCTTTTCTGTATAATTTATTTTTC
Source organism: uncultured Flavobacteriaceae bacterium (assembly GCA_964419405.1). GTDB lineage: Bacteria > Bacteroidota > Bacteroidia > Flavobacteriales > Flavobacteriaceae > Lutimonas. The sequence goes on along the minus strand of CAYQPI010000164.1, from coordinate 142 downwards.
ATTCAGGTTTTTATACCTTTATTCCCGAATTCCAAGAAGGAGTTCACTTTATAAGAAATTCAAAATATTTAAAAATGACAAGTAAAATGAAGCTAGTAAAAGTTTTTATGTTGGCCTTGGTATCGGTACTGTTTATAAACTG
>CAYQPI010000163.1:0-5846 GCA_964419405.1 uncultured Flavobacteriaceae bacterium | reverse complement strand
CATAGGAGAAGACACTTTCAACAGATTATCTGCATCCTCTAAAGCCTCTAAATTTTCTGCACTTCCACTCACCACAAATGGAACGTCATTTTCCTCCATCAATTCCTGAACAAAACCATTTATCTTGTGCACTTTGGGAGTCACAAACATAGTCATCATAATACTAGGCTCAGCGATCTCTATAACCTTCCTTATATTTACAATAGGAACACCTTGCCCCAAGTAATATACCTTAAAACCCATTTCCTTAGCAACGAAGCTGGCAAGCAACAAGCCTATCTCATGCTCCTCTCCTTCCAACAGAAACAAAACCAATGAGGGCGCCCCTTTCTGAGGGATAGACAAGCGCTCAATAGCAGCAATTAACTTCTGACGAATTAAGTTTGATATATAATGTTCCTGAGCAACCATCGCCTTGTTGGTGGTCCATAAGACACCTACATATTGTAGAAAAGGATAGATTGATTCAGTAATGGTTTTTAAAAAACCCTTTCGAATAACTTGTCGTTCAAATATATTATCAAAATCTTCCTCATTCATCTCAAGCATACTAAGCGTAAGACCTTTCATTTCATCACTTGATTCCGAACTAGGATCCGCCAAAACCTTGGTCACCTCCTCATAGATCTGTTCATCTGACATCTTGTTCAACTTAGAAATGCGGTACCCATTCCTCACCAAAATACCAAAATTCAAAAGCTGTTTTAACTGCGCATCGGAGTAATACCTAATATTCGTAGCAGTTCTCATAGGGTCTAAAAAATCATACCGTCTTTCCCAAATCCTTAAGGTATGGGCTTTTATTCCGGTCAAAGCTTCAACTTGAGCAACTGAATATGTAATCATGTTTAATGTTTTCTAATTAAAAGATGGACAAATATACAGAAAGATTGTTGAAAAATGCAAGTAAAATCAATAGTTTTATTTTTTTTGTTCACTTTTTTTACATTTTTCTTGGACAGTAAATATTTTTTTACATATCTTTGTCCAACTTTAATAACTAAATATTGAACAATGAAAAATTTTATCCAAATGAATTATTTTCAAAAAATCACATTCGCCATATTGTTTATGGCAATTCCACTACTAACATTAAGCTGTAGTGATGACGATGACAACGACAACGGAGGAAACTCTGGCAAAACAGTCGTAGAGGTTGCACAAGACAATCCTGAATTAAGTACACTAGTTGATGCAATTGTTGCCGCAGGGTTGGTAGACGCACTTTCTGGTGACGGACCTTTTACGGTTTTCGCTCCATCGAACTCAGCATTTCAAAAATTAGATCCTGATGTTTTGAACAACATTATTGCAACTCCTTCTCTGTTAACTTCTTTATTACAGTACCATGTAGTAAGTGGTGATGTTGGATCAGGAGACCTGTCAAACGGACCTGTTCAAACACTTCTATCGGGACAGACTATTGATGTCAACGTTTCAGGAGGTGGTGTAGTCCTTAATGGATCATCAAACGTAACAGAGGCTGATATTGATGCCTCAAATGGGGTAATCCATATTATTGATGAAGTATTGATACCTGAAGATTTCTACGCTCAAACACTGGCTATGATTGTTTCTAGCAGTCCTGATCACACTATTTTATTAAGTGCTCTTACGAAGCCTGAATTATCTGATCTGTTATCAGCAGCAAATGATCCTACGCAAGATTTAACCGTTTTTGCTCCAACTGATGCAGCTTTTGAGGCCGTTTTAGGTGCCTTAGGAATGACAAGTATTGATGACATGCCAGTAGAAGTTCTGAAAGAAATTGTTACTTACCACCTTTTAGGAGGAGCTGTAACTTCAGACCAACTTTCTAATGGAGATGTAAATACATTGTTACCAGGAATACCAGGTGGACCAGAATACGAATTCGTTACTGTTGACATTACAGATGGTGTTAAAATTAACGGCGCTAATGTTACTGCAGCAGATTTAAAAGCTGTTAATGGTGTTGCGCATGTAGTAGATGCAGTTTTGCTTCCAAGCTATATTGCATATTCAGTTGGAACAATTGCCGAAGTGGTACAATTTAACCCAGACTTTACAATTTTGAATGCAGCCTTAAGAAAAGCTGAATTATTAGAAACTGTTGCGATGACAGATAATTTAACAGTGTTCGCTCCAGATAACGCAGGTTTTGTCGCAGCTGGAATAACATCTTTAGATGGCTTAGAAAAAGAAGATTTAACTCCAATATTGACTTATCATGTATTAGGTGCGGTAGTGAAAGCAGCTGACTTACCTGCAGATGGTATGGCCACCACTTTAAACGGAGAGAAAATTTTCCTAGGATACTTATTAAACCAAAGAGTCTTAATCAATGGATTGACTGAAATTACGGCAGTTGATATTGAAAAAAGCAATGGTGTCATCCACGTAATCAACAGAACATTAGTACCGCCTGCACCAAATGTAGTAGAAATTGCACTTGCTTTTGCAGATATGGGTGAAGATTCAGAATTTACAGTACTTACGAGTTTATTAGCTTCTGACGCATATGCAGACATCACTCAAGCCTTGATTGATGCTGAAAATGTAACGGTATTTGCTCCGACAGATGCAGCCTTTGAGGAAATAGCTGATGTAATTCCGACCTTGACTGAAGATCAAATCAGTACTATCCTAACATATCACGCGGCTGGCGCCAGAGTGTTTAGTTACAACTTAGTACAAGGCCAAGAAATAATAATGCTAAACGGTCAAACACTCATAGTTGAAAGTATTATTGATGATCTAGTTATACTTAGAGATAAAACTGATGACTTAGCTGACGTCATTGAAGTTAACATTCATGGTAGCAACGGTGTAATTCATGCAGTAGATAAAGTTCTACTTCCAGACCTATCAATGTAATACAATAATTATACTCCCCCGAGTTATAATCCCTTTCTTGATAGTTTGATTTATTTTGGATGCGTGGATCGATGGTTATTGCAATCGTCGGTCCATTCTTCTTAAATAAGATCGCACCATCAATAATTATTTTTACCTTTAATAAAATTACTACCGTGTCCAAAAAAACGCTACTATATTTTATTGCAAGCCTGCTTTTTACCGGGCAGATCATTGCACAAACAGGATCTATAAAAGGTCGTGTTTATAACGAAATCAACAATGAGAGCATTCCTTTTGCCAACATTGTATTGGATAGCACCCAAATGGGTGCCACTTCAGATGAAAATGGTCGTTTTGAGATCAACAACATACAGCCTGGAGTCTATAATATCACCTGTAGTTTTGTAGGATTCAAAACCACATACCTGTATGAAATTGGTGTTGGCTCCACAAGCGTGACTGAAATAAATATTGCACTTTCAGAAGAAAGCGCCTTACTGGATCAGGTAATAATCCAAACCAACCAAATAGAAAAATCAGCTGAAAGCCCTCTGAGCAAACAAACGATAGGGGCCACTGAAATTTATAGGAATCCGGGATCAAACCGTGATATATCCAAAGTTGTTCAAATACTACCAGGTGTTGCCACTACGGTTTCATTTCGAAATGATATTATCGTTAGGGGTGGTGCACCTAATGAAAACAGGTTTTACCTTGACGGAATCGAAATACCTAACATCAACCATTTTGCCACTCAGGGTTCTTCAGGTGGTCCGGTAGGAATGATTAATGTCAACTTCATTAGAGATGTTGATTTTTATTCTGGAGCATTTCCTGCGAATCGTGGCAACACCATGAGTTCAGTGATGGAATTCCAGCAAATAACTGGCAACAGAGAGAAACTTGGTGGAAGTTTCATGGTTGGCTCAAGTGACATTGGTCTAACCTTAAATGGCCCGACTGGTGAAAACTCATCATTTATTCTTTCTGCGAGAAGGTCTTATCTACAGTTTCTGTTTCAAGCGTTGAAACTGCCATTTTTACCGACGTACAATGACTTTCAATACAAACACTTTTTTGAATTTGGAGAAAAGGATCAGCTCACTATAGTAGGACTTGGTGCTATTGACAATTTCGAATTGAATGAAGATGTGAACGACGGAGAAACGGACCAGGAAACTATTGACAGAAACAATTATATACTTGGTAACCTCCCTGTGAATGACCAATGGAATTATACCATAGGCGCCAATTGGAAACACTTCTCAAAGAACAGCTTTCAAAATGTAGTTATTAGCAGAAATCACCTTAACAATAGCGCAGTCAAATACAAAGACAATATTGAAATCCCTGAGAATTTGTTGTATGATTACAACTCTGAAGAAATTGAAAACAAATTACGCGTTGAAAGCACCAAGAGAATGAACGGCTGGGATTGGAATATTGGAGCAGGATTTGAACATGTTAAATACACCAACTCCACATTCAATGAACGCGTCATCAATGGCGAAGTAACCATCATAGATTTTGACTCTGAGTTTACCATGCAGAAATATTCACTTTTCACCCATGTGAGCAAATCAGTACTAAATGAACGATTATCCTTGTCCTTAGGATTAAGAACCGACGCAAACAGTTACTCGGATGAAATGTCTAATTTCCTGGATCAGTTATCACCAAGATTCTCTGCATCCTATCAGTTCACTGAAAAGTTTTCTGCAAGTTTCAATCTCGGAAGGTATTACCAATTACCAGCCTACACCGTAATGGGATATCGTGACAATGATGGAAATTTAGTGAATAAAGAAAATGGCATCACATATATTCAAAGTGATCATATTGTTGGTGGCATACAATACAATCCTACGAAATATTCCAAAATTACCGTTGAAGGTTTCTACAAAAAATATGATGACTACCCTTTCTTGACCAATGACAGTATTTCACTTGCCAACTTAGGTGGAGATTTTGGCGTCATTGGTAACGAACCAGCTACTTCAACTTCTGTAGGAAGAAGTTATGGATTGGAATTCTTTTTGCAACAAAAGTTGAGCTCCTCAGTATATGGTCTTATTTCTTACACTTTTGTGAGAAGTGAATTCAAAGACAAAAATGATGAATATGTTGCGTCCTCCTGGGACAACCGACATGTACTGAATATTACAGCCGGAAAGAAATTGAGAAAAAACTGGGAAATAGGAGCTAAATTCAGATTTCTTGGAGGCTCACCTTATACCCCTTATGACATTGAACAATCCTCCAAAAAGGAGAACTGGGACGTAACCCAAAGTGGCATCAATGACTGGGACCTCTTAAATACAGAAAGAAACGGAAATTCTCATGGTCTTGATCTCAGAGTAGATAAGCGGTGGTTTTTTAAAAAATGGGCCCTGAATGCTTATCTGGATATCCAAAACATCTATAATTTCCAGACTGAAACAAAACCCTATCTGGATGTGGTAAGGGATGAAAATGGAAATCCTATTGAAGACCCAAACGATCCTGACAGCTATCTCACACAGGAAATAGAAAACACTGTTGGTACCGTTCTTCCTTCAATAGGACTTATGATAGAATTTTAAAGCAGCAGAATATTACACTTCCTGTGCACTCTCATATGCTTCTTCATGAACATTTGCAACGGCCCTTCCTGAAGGGTCGTTCATGTTCTTAAAACTTTCATCCCATTCGAGTGCTGTTTTCGTGCTACAGGCAACTGAAGCCTCCTGAGGTACACAAAGCGCCGCAGTATCAGATGGAAAATGACTTGCAAAAATACGTCTGTAATAGAATTCCTCTTTTGAAGTCGGCGTCTGAATAGGGAACTTATATTTGGCATTTGCGAGCTGCTCGTCAGAAACTTCCTGCTCAACAATCTCTTTTAAAGTATCAATCCAACTATATCCAACTCCATCAGAGAACTGTTCTTTTTGCCTCCAGGCCACACTCTCCGGAAGATATTGCTCAAAAGCTTTTCTTACCACCCATTTTTCCATACGTTCTCCATT
>CAYQPI010000162.1:0-4584 GCA_964419405.1 uncultured Flavobacteriaceae bacterium | reverse complement strand
AAATGCACTTTGGAATCAAACCTGAAGGATTGGATATTACAACACAGGGTCACGATGTAAAGGCGGAAGCATTTTTATCTGTATGTCAGCAAATGATGGAGAAATTCCCAAAAGCCAAGAAAGTAATTACGACCTTGAGAGGATCTATTTCGGCTTCACATAATACCTGGGCAGGTGTCTTATACGATGGGAAGAAAATGTATGAAACCAGACAGTATCAGATCACAGATATCGTGGATCGTGTAGGAGGTGGAGATTCGTTTATGGGTGGTTTGATCTATGGTTTATTGACCTACCCTGATGATGATCAAAATGCCTTAGACTTTGCAGTAGCAGCTTCCTGTTTAAAGCATACGATTAAAGGAGATGCAAACCTGGTAACGGTTGCTGAAGTTGAAAAATTAATGGGCGGTGATGCCTCTGGGCGTGTAGCCAGATAACTATATATTATGGCGAAATATACAAGAATTGAAGTTGCTCAGGTGATGAAAGAAACAGGCTTGGTGCCATTGTTTTATCATCCAGATTTAGAAACTAGTAAAAAAGTAGTAAAGGCTTGTTATGACGGAGGTGCTCGACTTTTGGAGTTTACAGCGCGTGGAGATTTTGCACACGAAGTTTTTGGTGAATTGGTAAAGTATGTCAATAAAGAATTGCCAGGAATGGTCATGGGAGTCGGTTCGGTCACAGATGCTGCAGCCGCCTCAAGATTTATGGCGCTGGGAGCCAATTTTATAGTGACACCCGTGCTAAGAGAAGACATTGCGATTGCTTGCAATAGAAGAAAAGTATTGTGGTCACCGGGATGCGCAACCTTAACTGAAATCGCCAGAGCAGAAGAGTTAGGTTGTGAAATAGTTAAGCTATTCCCTGGAGATATTTATGGACCAAACTTTGTGAAAGGGATTAAAGGCCCTCAACCATGGACTTCAATCATGCCAACAGGTGGTGTTTCTCCGACCAAGGAGAATCTCAAGGCCTGGTTTGATGCCGGAGTGACCTGTGTAGGTATGGGCTCCAAACTTATTAAAAAGGATGCACAGGGTAATTTTGATCTAAAAGAAATTCAAAAATTAGTGGAAGGTTCTATTAATATAATTGAAGAGGTCAAATGATTTCCTAAATAAAAATATCAGCTATTCCAAATGGTGAAACATTTGAGGGTAGCTGATTTTTATTTTAAGCTATTCATTAATTGTCGATTCGTATGTCTAAGACCAATACTTTACCTAAGAAAAAGTCTTTTTTTAGTAAGATAGTTGCACTTATTTTGGCCTTTGGTCCAGGGATATTTGCTATTGGATATACAATTGGGACAGGTAGTGTTACCTCAATGATAGTCGCCGGAAGTAGGTTCAATATGCAATTGCTTTGGGTGTTAATGCTGAGTTGTGTTTTTTCAGGACTTTTGATGTTTGTGTACGGCAATTATGCTTTGATAACCGGTGAATCTGCTTTATTTAGTTTTAGAAAGTATATAAAAGGTGGTAAGATCATGGCCATATTGATTATCATTGGTGTCAGTTTTGGTCAGTGGAATAGTCTTATGGGGATTCTTGGGATCTCCTCTAATATTATTTATGAATTGATCAACCTTTATTTTCCTGCTATTGGTGCCCATAAATATGTTTCGGTCATTATCATTTCCATCTTAATTATTTCTATCATGTACGCCCTACTATGGGTAGGGAAGTATACTTTTTTTGAAAAGATCCTGGTCATTTTCGTGAGTATCATGGGGCTTTCTTTTTTGGTATCCTTATTCCTGGTATATCCTCAGCCTAAGGAGGTCATCGAAGGCTTGATTCCTTCCATTCCTAAAGTACCCGGTGGTAAATTGATGGTGGCTGCTTTTGTAGGTACAACGATGGCTGCTGCAACCTTTTTGTCGAGACCACTTTTTGTTCAGGGTAAAGGATGGGGTGTTAAGCATCTTGATCAACAGAAAAAGGACGCGATCATTGCAGCTATTTTAGTTTTTGCCATTAGCGGGGCGGTAATGGCTGTTGCTTCTGGTGCTTTGTATCATCAAGGGCTCGAGGTTACCCAGGTTTTAGATATGGCGAATGCATTAGAGCCCATGGCTGGTAGGTTTGCAACAACATTGTTGTTCTTTGGAACCTTAAGTGCAGGACTTTCCTCTATTTTTCCCTGTCTGTTGATTGCGCCCTTATTATTGGCAGATTATCAATCAGGTAAGCTTGATACAAATTCGACTCAATTCAGGATTATTACCGGAGTAGCCTGTTTGGTAGCTTTAATTTCTCCGGTGCTAGGTGCAAATCCTATTGAAATTCAAATTTTATCACAGGTTTTTAATGTGTTTGTATTGCCACTTGTCATATTAGGGATCATTATTTTGGTCAATAATAGAACCTTGATGAAAACATATAAAACGGGTATGGGTGTGAACATCGGATTAATCGTTGCCCTCATATTTTCCTGTATCATTTCCTATAACGGAATCTTAGGAATACAGGTTTATTTTAATTAAAAAATTTATAATGAAAAAATATACATTCCTTTTGTTATGCCTGAGTTTTATACTTTTAAGCTCAACATCAACGAATGACAGACAAATACTTGTCACCAATGAAAAAGAATTACATCAGGCAATTGCGAACGCAGAACCTGGTCATCAGATCATTTTAAAAAATGGTATTTGGAAGGATGTTCAAATTAAGTTCAAAGGTCAGGGTACTGAGGCTTCTCCAATTCAATTAAAAGCCGAGACACCTGGTAAAGTTTTTCTTGAAGGAAAATCTGATTTAAAATTTGGAGGGGACTATTTGATCGCAAGTGGCTTGTTTTTTAGGAACGGCCAGACGCCTTCGAACGTGGTGGTAGAATTTAGAACACATCAGGATACCGTTGCAAATCATTGTGGATTGGTCAATTCTGTCATTCTAGATTATAATCAGCTAAAAAGAGATCGTTCAGATCGCTGGGTAGAGTTTCACGGCCGGCATAATACCCTGGATCATTGTTATATTGCCGGAAAATCAAATCGTGGACCAACGGTACGAGTAGATATCGAAGGAAACCAGAGTATTAGAAATTACCATCAGATCACCAACAACCATTTTGGGCCAAGACCCCCAAAAGGTGGCCCAAGTGGAGAAACCATTCAGTTAGGAAATAGTTTTACTTCAATGTCTCCAAGTAATACCTTGGTTGCAAATAATTTGTTTGAAAGATGTAATGGCGAGGTAGAAGTCATATCGAGTAAGACGAATTTCAATGAATTTAGAAATAATGTTTTTTATAAGTCTGAAGGTTCTCTGGTCATGAGGCACGGAAATTACTGTATCATCGATGGCAATTATTTTATTGGGGATGAAAACTCAGAGCAAATGGGTGGTATCAGGATTATAAATACAGGTCATTGGGTAGTAAATAATTACTTCTATAATTTAAGAGGAAGTAGTTTTCGGAGCCCACTTGCCGTTATGAATGGAATCCCAAAATCGCCTTTGAACAGATACAACCAGGTAACTGATGTTGTTGTTGCCTTTAATACCTATGTCAATTGCGTCTCTCCATGGCAATTTGGTGTAGGAACAAATATAAGTCAAAAGGATGTTTTACCTGCTTCTGAAATAAGATCAGCAAGACCGAAAAGAACCATAGTAGCGAACAACTTGATTTATAATGCTACTGGAGATCCAAGCCCTATTGTAGCTCACGATTCAATTGACGGGGTGTTGTTTAAGAATAATCTGATCAACAATCAGGGCGTATCATTTAATGTGAATTCAGGTCTTGAAACCAATGATTTTGATATTAAACCGGTCAGTGATTATGTATATATTCCTGATACCGATTTTGAAAGAATAGACTTGTATCCAGGTTTTGAGTTTGATAAAATATCCAAAGATATTTTTGGAAATTCACGAACAGATTCAAACAAGCCAGGAGCAGCGGTTTCTGCTTCTGAAAAGAAACTGGATATACTGGATAAGTCAAAATATGGCACAAGCTTTTATTCGAATGAAGTCATCGAAAAGGAGGGTAAAACAATTCAGGTTAAAAAAGGGAAAGGAGCTCTTGCAGAAGCATTGAATGCTGCCGCTGAGGGAGATATTTTGGTATTAAATTCGGGGATGTATAACGTGCCTGCATCTTTGGTGATCGATAAAGAGATCACAATTAGGTCAGTGAATAAGGAGGTAAAACCAACGCTAAAATTTAAAGGTGCTGAGAACAGAGCACTTTTTGAAATGCATCCAAAGGGAGATTTAACTCTAAACGGTGTAGTACTAGTTGGTAATGGAACTCAACTGGCTTTTGCTTCCTTAAAAGAAAATATGTCTAGCTTATATAATATTCAGGGCAGTGATATTGAGGTGAAGGATTTTAAATATATTCTGAAAGCTTATAAAGAATCTTTCTCTAATCAGATCGTATTTAACAATTCAAAATTTTCGGATTGCAGCATGGGAATTGAGCTATCGGAAGAAACAAACGATAAAGGAGATTATAATGTAGAAAACCTGCTTATTGATCACTGTGAGTTTAAAAATATTCAAGGCAGTCCTATAGATTACTACCGAGGTGGTTATGATGAATCGACTATCGGAGGCC
>CAYQPI010000161.1:0-2895 GCA_964419405.1 uncultured Flavobacteriaceae bacterium | reverse complement strand
TCAAAGCCTACTTTGAGCAAGGCATTGATATACCTGGCCTTATCCTCACTGGGAATAAAGTGGCTTTTGATACCCTGCATGGCATCTCTCGGACATTCAATAATCTTGACCTGGCTCATTCATCCAAATATATAGAATAATCAGGTACTGACTTGTCTTCCTTTCATTAAAATTCTGAGGGCCTTGCAGCTGAGGGCATGAGTTCTCACCCCCTCTGAAGTGAGGGGGTGAACTCCCAGGGCCTCTGAACTGAAACCCTCAGTTCTGAGGCCCTCGCCAAGTCTAACTATCCGCAGCCATTAAAAACATGGGCTTCATTTCGAATCGGTTATAATGAGGTCTTAATCGGTTAATATTATAGTATTTATCAACGTTTACGATTTTCTTGGAGTTGGTCACCACATCCAATGGAACATCGTCGTAACGACCATTTTTTAGCACCACAAGTCGTCCGTGGAAACCACCTAAAATCAGATCAAGAGCCAAATTTCCATAGGCCATAGGCACAATAGAATCTACCGCATCAGGGTCACCTCCACGTACAAGATAGCCTAGCTTTTGATTGATGATATTGATGGTTTTACCATTATTATAATTAGGTGATAGCATTTTTATTTCAGATGAGATCAAATCTCCAATTCCTCCGAGTTTGGCATGACCAAACATATCTTTTTCAGCATCCTGGAAGATCATATCGCCTCCTTTAAATTTGGCACCCTCAGAGATCAACACCACAGAATATTTACTCGGATTGGCATTTCGATCCTGCACCAGTAATTCTGTCAAATGATTGATGTCAAATTCAAACTCAGGAATAACACAGCGGTTGGCGGCCCCGGCCATGGCAGGTAACATGGCTGTAAATCCAGCATACCTTCCGAATACTTCCATGACTAAAATTCGCTCATGGGAACCTGCAGAAGTTCTTAAGTTATTGGTCATTGAAATGGTGCGTGTCACACAAGTGCTAAACCCTATACAATAATCTGTTCCTGGCACATCATTATCCATGGTCTTTGGGATGGCCACCACCTTTACCCCTTCTTTGTATAAGCGTACTCCATAACTCAAGGTGTCATCTCCACCAATAGGTATCAGATAATCAACACCCAGCCATTCCAGATTCTTTATTATTTCTGGCGTTAAGTCATTATAGTCTTTGTTATAGGTGTCTTTCAAATGCTCAGGCACATGAGCCTTGGGCATTTTACTGGGCTTGGTACGTGACGAGTGCAGAAAGGTTCCACCCGTTCGACCAGCCTTGTTGACAATATCATTGGTAAGAATCATAAAACTCTTGCTGTTATCCGCTTTTTTATCGCGAACTAACTCAGTAATGCCTGCCCAGCCGCGGCGCAGTCCGATTACTTTAAACCCTTCCCGATTGGCACGAATGGTAATTGCCCTGATCGCAGGATTTAATCCTGGTACATCTCCTCCACCGGTAAGAATTGCAATGATTCCCTTAATTTTTTTTGTGTGAGCCATAAAACAAAATTTAGAATTTAATGAACATAATGACCCGCTGCAACCCATTTTTTAGGTACTGAATTACAGGATTTTATAACATAATTATACAGGTCAAATTTTAACTATGGTTAAAGTTAAGAAAACATTTTGCAAATTTCATGACAAATATTAGGAAACTTAACATCTAAAATTCTGGCCTTTTTCAACTTTTTCTAGGAAAAAACAAGCACAAAAAAAAAGCCATTTCAAACGAAATGGCTTTTTTAAAAAATGTATTCAAATGCTTATAAAGAAGCAGAATATTCAAGAAGATCTACAATTTTTGTTGAGTAACCATACTCATTGTCATACCATGATACCACTTTTACAAAAGTATCCGTTAATGCGATACCAGCTTTTGCATCAAAAACTGAAGTCTGAGATTCACCAACGAAATCCTGAGATACCACCAATTCTTCAGTATATCCTAAAACACCGTTTAATTCACCTTCAGAAGCCTCTTTCATCACCTTACAAACCTCATCATACGTAACGCTTTTACCCAGGTTCACCGTAAGGTCAACAACAGAAACATCCATGGTAGGAACTCTATAGGCCATACCTGTCAATTTTCGATTCAATGATGGGATCACTTTTCCTACTGCTTTTGCAGCACCTGTAGAAGAAGGAATAATATTGTGAATCGCGGCTCTACCACCTCTCCAGTCTTTTAAAGAAGGGCCATCAACCGTTTTTTGTGTTGCAGTCGTTGCGTGAATAGTAGTCATCAAACCATCTTTGATCTCAAAGTTGTCATGAAGTACTTTGGCAATAGGAGCCAAACAGTTTGTAGTACAAGATGCATTAGAGAAAATTGCCTCATCAGCTGCCAATTCTTTGTGGTTTACACCCATTACATACATAGGGGCGTCAGGAGAAGGAGCAGAAATAATAACTTTTTTAGCTCCTGCTTTTAAATGCATAGCTGCCTTTTCTTTTGCTGTGAATAATCCAGTAGCCTCAATCACATACTCAGCTCCGATCTCATCCCATTTCAAATCTTCTGGGTTACGTTCAGCACTAATTCTTACCTCGTTACCATTAACAACTAATTTACCATCTTTAACTTCAACTGTTCCGTCAAACTGTCCGTGTACGGAATCATATTTTAACATGTAAGCCAAATAATCAACATCCAAAAGATCATTGATACCAACAACTTGAACATTTTCTCTCTGTGCGGCGATTCTGAAAGCCAATCTTCCGATTCTTCCAAAACCATTAATTCCGATTTTTATCATTTCCTAATTATTTTAAAATTAAATTTATTTATACTGACATTATATCAGATATTCTCAATATTTCCGCGGGTATTTTATGATGCTCTTTCACTGCATTCTCGAGGTCAACAGCGGTCATCACATTATTCTGTACCCCAACCATTTT
>CAYQPI010000160.1:0-2309 GCA_964419405.1 uncultured Flavobacteriaceae bacterium | reverse complement strand
GGGGTTTCATATGACTACAATTTCTCAAGTAACGAGAAAAACGGAAAAGACAATTTTGAAAGTGAATTCAGAATGACGGCTCATAATTTCATGTATGAAGTGGGATTTGGAGTTGACTTCTATATGTACTTCTTTAAGTTTACCCCTTCAATAAGAGGAATCTTTGCCATGAATAATGAACTGGTAGAAGATTATAATCCCATTGATTACCCGCAGTACTCCAGCCCTTGGACCGGCCCGGTAGACTTTTTAGGCACGAGAGGTATTTTTCTGAATCTGACATTTGAATAAAAAAAGTCACCCCTTCACTTAAATGAAGGGGTGACTTAAGTGAAGGGGTCAGAAAACTTTTTTACCCACACTTAGAATGGCCGCAACTTACACATTTTAAGCAACCTTCAGAATATATCACACCCTCTGGGTCACCACATTCATTGCATTTTTTATCAGCTGCTGCGGTTCCGTCCGGTACGTATCTTTTTAGAGCTCTTGCCACACCATTTTTCCAGGTGTTGATATGATCATCATACATGTTCAAATTCTGAATCAAATCCACCACATAATTCATTGGCATCTTGTGACGTAAAATACCTGAGATCAGTTTGGCGTAATTCCAGAATTCCTTGTCAAAAGATCTTGATAACCCTTCAATGGTGATCTTATAACCCTCACTGTCCATATACTGGAAATCGTAACGAGCATCGCCGTTTTCATCTCTATTCTTAATTACCCAGCCTTTTTCCAACCACTGTGGCAGGTTAAAAGCATCTTTCATTTTACCTGTAAAGATTTCATAGGGTCTGTCATCAATAAGCCCGACAACTGCCAGCCATTTTTCAGACTCATTGTGGAAGCGAACAATTTCAGCCTCAATCTTCTTAGGTCTTTTGGTAAATTCGACTTCCTTTTTATAATCAACTTCTTTTTCTTCTTTCTTGTCATCTGAGATTAAAATTCCGCTCCTGGATCCATCTCTGTACACGGTAATACCTTTAAGTCCTTTCTTCCAGGAATCCATATAAATGTCTCCCACTAAATCAGTTGTCACATCAGATGCCAGGTTGATCGTTGAACTTATCGAGTGCGTCGTATATTTTTGAACTAGTGCCTGCATTTCAACTCGCTTTTCCCAATCGATTTCAGCGGCTGTTGCTCCGGCATAAGGGCTTTTAGCTAGGTCGGTTTCTCCTGTCACCTTCATCCATTCTTCCACTTTTTTGTGGTACACTGTAAACTCTTCAAAAGCATCTCCTAGATCATCCACAAAATCAACTTTTGCATTTTTATCATCCTGGTTAATTTTTCTTCTTCTTTTATAGGACGTCATAAACACAGGTTCAATTCCTGATGAGACCTGTGCCAGCATACTCAAAGAACCTGTTGGTGCTACGGTGCTGATAGAAATGTTTCTTCGTCCGTGGTCCATCATTCGTTCATACATATCCGGAAATTCAGCTTTGAGCATTTGAACAAACTCAGAGGTATCTTCAACAGTTCTGTTGAACACTTCAAATTGACCTCTTTCAATGGCCATATCAATACTGCTGTCAAACTCCGCTGAAATTTTCGTTTTCATCACTTTGTCAACCTCTGCAATCGCCTCTGAGGAGTCAAATTTCAAACCAAGAGCTGCCATGGCATCGGCCAAAGCAGTAAAGCCTAAACCAGTTCTACGACCTTTTCTACCAGTTTCCTGGAGTAATTTCCAGGTTTCGATCTCATTCTGTTTAATATTATCCGGTTCAGGATCACTATCTATTTTATCTAAAATTTTATCGACGGCCTCGAGTTCAAGATCTACAAGATCATCCATTAAACGCTGACTTTCATACACAACCTCATAAAATTTCTTGTGATCAAATCGCGCCTCCTCTGTAAAAGGATTTTCAACAAAACTGAAAAGATTCACGGCAATCAACCTGCAGCTATCGCCTCCCTGCATGGCTATTTCAGAGCATGGGTTAGTTGACGAATTCTTAAAACCAGGATACAATGATGATGTAGAATAATTGTGCTGTCTGTCCCAAAAAATAAGCCCTGGTTCAGCTGTGTTATGGGCACTTTTTATAATGGTGTTCCACAACTGCTGAGCGTCTACCTCTTTGGTGTATTTAGGGTCTTTCGATTCTATGGGCCACCTCAATGTATAGCTTTCCTTATTCTCGACAGCCTGCATAAATTCATCAGACAATCTCACAGAAATATTAGCTCCCGTAACCTTGGTAAGGTCTTGTTTAATGGTTATAAACTCCTCAATGTCAGGATGTGCAATATCCATGGTGAGCATCAAAGCTCCACGCCGTCCGTTT
>CAYQPI010000159.1:0-5924 GCA_964419405.1 uncultured Flavobacteriaceae bacterium | reverse complement strand
TGGTCAGGTTGCAATTTTATTGCTTTTATCTGTAAAAGCAATTCAGCTGTCTTTTTTGCTGTATTTTTGTCAAAAATCATAGTGCAAATGTATACAATTTTTAAGAATGATACTTCAATTATTTTAACAGATGATAGAAATATTTTGAGTTTGAATAATTGTTTTTTATGGAGTGATTTTAATCAAAAAGATGAGCTGAACGCGTTGCTTTCTAAGTCTAAAGCTACTTATTACATGTATGCTGATGATTTGGACCTTATGTGGACCGATTTTAAAAATATGTATCGAATCATTGAGGCAGGAGGTGGGATTGTTAGCAATGATAAAGATGATATTCTGTTTATTTTTCGACATGGAAAATGGGATTTACCCAAAGGGAAAATTGAAGAAGATGAAACGAGAGAAGCTGCTTCTGTGAGAGAGGTGGAAGAAGAATGTGGTCTTCAAAACGTTGAGCTTCTCAGTTATTTTAATACAAGCTATCATATATATGAAGAAGGAGACGAAGAAATTTTAAAAGTTTCATATTGGTACAGGATGTATTCTGAAGAGCTTGATTTAATACCTCAGATTGAAGAGGGAATCACAGATTTGGCTTGGGTCGATAAAAAAGATATTCCAGAAATTTTGCGCAATAGCTATTCAAACATTGTGATGTTACTGGAGATGTACACTTCAGGGGAGCAACAATAAAGTGTTTAATTGATTTATTAAAAGAAGTTTATAGTATATTTGCCGCTTTTTTAATTGAAATCTTTTTTAATCTAAGATATGACTGAGTTTATTAGTAAAAGATTACCCAATGTAAAGAATGATGTGCTGTCAGGAATCACTGTGGCACTGGCATTGGTGCCTGAGGCCGTGGCTTTTGCGTTTGTGGCCGGAGTAGATCCCTTGGTTGGATTATATGCAGCCTTTATGGTTGGTTTGATCACCTCGATATTTGGCGGGAGGCCTGGAATGATCTCTGGAGCAACAGGGGCCTTGGCGGTGGTTATGGTAACCTTGGTCGCTAAGGGGAATGAGATGGGTGCGCCTGGCGAAAACCTGGGATTGTATTATTTATTTGCTACCGTTATATTGATGGGTTTTATTCAGATTTCAGCAGGTCTTCTCAAACTGGGGAAATTTGTCAGATTGATACCACATCCTGTAATGATGGGATTTGTGAATGGATTGGCCATTGTCATATTTTTGTCTCAATTGGGAATGTTCAAAAAAACGATTGGTGACGACAAGGTGTGGTTGCAAGGAAGAGAGCTGTATTTAATGGCCGCCTTAGTAGGGCTTACCATGTTGATCATGTGGGGCTTGCCAAAAATGAAGTTGACAAAAAAATTACCTGAAGCCCTGGTGGGTATTTTGGTAGTTTCTTCCATAGCCATCGTTTTTAATTTTGATGTGGCAACAGTAGGATCTTTTATTAGAGACGGAGGAGGTGAAGGCTTGAAGGGAGGACTCCCAACGTTACAACTAGAACTGTTTTCAAAGGTTCCGTTTAACTTTGAAACGATTAAATTTATTTTGCCATATGCCATCATCCTGGCGGCGATTGGTTTGATCGAATCATTAATGACCCTTAATTTAATAGATGACCTTACAGATACACGTGGTAATGGCAACAAGGAATGTATTGCACAGGGAAGTGCCAATATTGTGACAGGCTTGTTTGGAGGTATGGGTGGTTGTGCCATGATCGGACAATCAATTATCAATATTAAGTCAGGTGGTAGAACAAGGCTCTCAGGAATTGTGGCTGCTTTAATGTTACTCGCATTTATATTATTTGGATCTTCTTATATAGAACAGGTTCCTATCGCAGCATTGGTAGGTGTGATGTTTATGGTCGTTATTGGAACCTTTGCCTGGTCTAGTTTCAGGATCATGAATAAGGTACCCCGCTCAGATGTTTTTGTGATCATTTTAGTTTCGGCCTTAACAGTGATTTTTGATTTGGCCATAGCGGTTTTTGCCGGTGTTATTGTCAGTGCTTTGGTGTTCTCATGGGAAAATGCCAAAAAGATTAGAGCCAGAAAAAGAATGAAAGAAGACGGTACCAAAGTGTATGAAATCTGGGGACCACTGTTTTTTGGTTCTATTTCAGCTTTTAATGAGAAGTTTGACATTAAGAATGATCCGGAGAATGTAGAAATTGATTTTGTCGAATCGAGGGTAAGTGATCATTCGGCCTTAGAAGCCATTCTTAATTTGGTAAAAAAATATGAAGCTGAAAATAAAAATATTCACCTAAAACATTTGAGTGAAGAATGCAAGTCCTTATTGTATAAATCAGATCCAAAATTTCATCAGGTAATTATCAATGATATTGACGATCCAAGGTATCATTTAGCGGCAAATCCAGAAGAATTCCCAAAGAGTTTGTCGGAGTATCACTTGTAGTAAGGTGCTTATTTAGCCACTACTGATTCAGGAACTAGCATCGACACATCTCCGTGATTGATAATGATGTCTCTCACAATACTGGAACTGATATAGGAAGTATCTGCGCTGGTCAGCAGAAATATAGTCTCTATTTCAGACATTTTTCGGTTGGTCTGAGCGATGGCCTTTTCAAATTCAAAATCTGCTGGATTACGAAGTCCTCTTAGAATGAACTGGCTTCCAACTTTTTTACAATACTCAATAGTAAGCCCCTGGTAGGTGTCAACCGTAACTTTTGATTGCTTTGCGTAGGTCTTTTCGATAAACGCTTTACGTTGTTCTAAATTGAACATGTATTTTTTTGAAGAATTTGTTCCTATGGCAATGATGATCTCATCGAAAAGGGGAATGGCTCTGTCAATGATGTCGGTATGCCCCAGGGTTAGAGGGTCAAAGGATCCAGGAAAAACAGCTCTTTTTTTCATAATACATGTTTAATGACTCGGTTACTTGGGTTGAATGGTGCTTTCAAAAAGAGAAGCTAGTGAAATTCCCGCTTCTTTGGCTTGTTTTGGTAAAATACTTTCGGCTGAAAGACCGGGTACCATATTTAATTCAATAAAATAGGGTTCATCTCCTACAAAAATAAAATCTGCTCTTGAAAGCCCTTTCAATTTCATGGCAGCATAAATTTTAGAGGCCATGGCAGAAACATTTTCTTTTTGAGTTTTAGAGATTCTTGCGGGAGTAATCTCATTTGATTGTCCGAGATACTTGGCTTCATAATCAAAGAAATCATTATCAGAAACTATTTCAGTTATCGGCAGCACCTTGATTTTGCCCTGCCATAGAATAACGCCCACTGACACCTCGACGCCATCCAAAAACTGTTCAATCAGTATTTCATCATCTTCATCAAACGCTTTTTCAAGTGCTGGATTCAGTTCTTCTTCAGTATAGACTTTGCTAATTCCAAAACTCGAACCAGCCCTGTTGGGTTTTACAAAACATGGCAAGCCTAGTTTTTCTTCAATTTCTTTGAAGGATACCGCATCTCCTTTGTTCAGGTAAATGGAGTTGGCTGTTTGAATGCCATAGGGTTTTAGTAAGCTCAGGCAATCTCTTTTATTAAAAGCCACTGCCATTTGATAAAAAGGTGCAGAGGAATAAGGAATCCCTAATAAATCGAAATAGGCCAACAAGGTTCCATCTTCACCCGGATGACCATGGATAGCGTTAAAGATAAAGTCAAATTTAATTTTATAGCCATTTACCGTGCTTGTAAAGTCAGCTACATTTATCGGATGCTCCTGATCGTTTTCATCGAGATGAACCCACTTATCTTTTGTGATAAGAATTCGAAAAAGATCAAATTTCTCTTTGTCAAGGTTCTTGTACACCACGTTTCCACTCTGAATTGAAATGGCTGCTTCAGAGGAGTATCCTCCCATGATAATGGCAATATTTTTTTTCATTTAGCTATTTATTGGGCCTGTTAATTGTGCAGACAAACTTACAAAAAAGACTTTAAATGACCCTTTCACCCGTCATTAGTTATCAATATTTAAAGTATATTTGAAAAATTTTATGAAAGAAATGAATTTATTGCAATACCTTAAAAGTAAGGAGTTTTTAAGAACAATTATTCTCGTTGTAGCTATTTCGTTGATTTTAGTATTCGCATTGTTTAAATGGTTACATCATTACACCAAGCAGGATGAGAAAATAGAGGTACCGAACCTCGAAATGTTAAGTTTAGCGGAAACAGAGAAGGTGCTTGAAGACCATAAATTGAATTATGTTGTGATAGATTCGGCCAGTTTTAACCCTAAATTCCCTGCCAAATCAGTGATAGAGCAAAACCCTTTACCAGGAGATTTTGTCAAGGAAAATCGTAAAATTTACCTAACGCTTAATCCATCTAATTACCGAAAGGTCAGTATTCCGAATGTGTTGGACCAAACGAAAAGACAGGTAGTTATACAGTTAAAGTCGTTGGGCTTTAGGATAGGTAAAGAAAGGTATATAAAAGATCTGGGAAGAGATGTCGTTAGAAAACTGGAAATGGGAGGTAAAGAGGTGAAGCCTGGGCAGCGACTGCCAAAGAACACCGTTATCGATCTGGTGCTGGGAGACGGCCTGGTAAAGAGAGATTCTATAAACTAAGGATGGCAACACAAAATGTACGTGCATGAAGGAGCAAGAAGAAAATGTGCCTTTAGACGATGATCTATATGAACATTTTAGATTTGTGGCAAGTGAAGGACAGGAACCTTTAAGGGTCGATAAGTTCCTTATGAATTTTATTGAGAATGCCACAAGGAATAAAATACAACAAGCCGTAAAAGCGGGAAATGTTTTGGTGAATGAAGCGGTTGTAAAATCAAATTATAAGGTAAAGGCAAAAGATGTTGTCAGAGTCGTTTTAGCGCATCCTCCTCATGAGAATTTGTTGGTAGCCGAAGATATCCCCTTGGATATCGTTCATGAAGATGAAGCCCTTATCGTGGTCAATAAGCCAGCCGGGATGGTAGTTCACCCCGGTCATGGGAATTATAGCGGGACCCTGGTAAACGGCTTGATTCATCATTTTGAAAACTTGCCAAATAATAGTTCTGACAGACCTGGTTTGGTACATAGAATTGATAAAGATACTAGTGGTTTGCTTGTGGTGGCTAAAACCGAATTTGCCATGGCAAATCTGGCCAGTCAGTTTTTTAACCGAACAACAGAAAGATTGTATTTGGCATTGGTTTGGGGAAGTGTGGAACAAGACGAAGGAACCATTACCGGAAATATTGGAAGGAGCTTTAAAAACAGATTGCAGATGGATGTTTTTCCGGAAGGTGATTTTGGGAAACACGCGGTCACTCATTACAAAGTGGTAGAACGTTTTAGTTATGTTACTTTGGTTGAGTGCAAGTTGGAAACAGGTAGAACTCATCAGATCAGAGCTCATTTCAAATATATAGGTCACCCTTTGTTCAATGATGAAAGATATGGAGGAAATAAAATCTTAAAGGGGACCACCTATACCAAATACAAACAGTTTGTAGATAATTGTTTTAAGGTTTTGCCAAGGCAAGCTTTGCATGCGAAAACCTTAGGGTTTGAACATCCTGTGACCAAAGAGAAAATGTTTTTCAATTCGGATTTGCCTGATGATATTGAAAAATGCCTTGAAAAATGGCGAAATTATACAGTTAATCAAAACTAATAAGATCATTGTAAAAAAAAATTGAAACAGATGAAAATAGTTATTTCACCGGCAAAATCACTAAATTTTGAAGACAAAGCTCCAACGGATGAATTTAGCCAGCCCTATTTTATTAATGAAGCAGAGAGATAAAGTAAAATTTTAAAAAAGAAATCTGCTAGGTCATTGACAAAATTGATGTCAATTTCTCCTAATCTTGGTGAATTGAATTATGAAAGAAACCAAAACTGGCAGACTCCTTTTGATCTAGGAAATGCTAAACAAGCTGTTTATGCCTTTACAGGTGAGGTTTATCGAGGGTTAGATGCTAATACCATTCCATTGG
>CAYQPI010000158.1:0-5046 GCA_964419405.1 uncultured Flavobacteriaceae bacterium | reverse complement strand
AAAGAACTACCTTTTTTTGGCTGAATATGCTCTAATTCTGTTTTCACTAGATGAATTTAAACAAAATTTGCCATTAATTAAAAAATACTCAAATCAAATGTTAATATTGTTCAAATTTACATCATTATAAGCGTAGCCATCACTTTTGATCTCTACTATCTTTGACCTGTACAATCAGCTTAAGCTATTTTAAAAACTATTATCATGAATTATCAAAACGAAAAAATAGACGAAAGAGAGAGTCCAAATCAAAACCATAAAGAAATTCCAGGCAACCCTTCAACGGCGACCAGTAGTGAATTAAAACTGAACGACCGGTCTAATGGCAAAGCCCTAAAGGTTTTATCTGAAGAAGATTGGAAGTTTTGGATTGAGAATGGATATGTGGTAATCAAAAACGCTGTTCCAAGAGAACAAGCCAAAAAAACAGCCGATTTCTTATGGGAATTTGAAGAAAAAAGTGAAAACGACCAAAGCACCTGGTATGCACCTCCCAGAGCTGAAATAGAAATGAAGGAATTGGCAGGTACCGGTATGGTTGAAGTTTATAACAACCAAGCCTTGTGGAACAATCGACAAAACCAACGGGTTTATGATGCTTTTTCAGATATCTGGGGTACCGAAAAACTTTGGGTAACCATCGATAGGGCCAATTTAAACTTCCCTATCAGACCAGGGTTTGAATACAAAGGATTTATTCATTGGGATTATGACCCAGAAACCAAGCCTCAAAATGTTCAGGGTGTGCTGGCTCTGGCAGATCAAAATGACGAAGACATGGGCGGTTTTCAATGTATCCCATGGTTGTATAGAAATTACGATAGCTGGAAACTAGGTCAGCCAGAAGATAGAGATCATTTCCAACCGGATGTAAGTGATTTGACCGAGCATATTGTAAAAGTTAAATTAAATGCTGGTGATTTGTTGATTTTTAATAGCACACAACCGCATGGAATACGTCCGAATTTATCTAAAGACAAGGTTAGAATCGCGCAATATATTTCAATGATGCCGGCCGAAGAAGAAAACGAGGAGCTAAAAAACTGGCGCATTAATTCATGGGATAAAAGGATTGCCCCAAGTGGTTATGCTTTTCCCGGAGATCCTAGAAATTTTGAACAACTAAAATACGAACGGGCCGAATTAAATGATTTAGGAAAGAAGCTTTTAGGTCTTTCAAAATGGTAAAAATCAGGTTTCTTAAAAAAATCCCTACATTTATATCATTGACTAATACCTTAAGAAATATCCATGCTGGATAACCTACATTTTATTGACATTTCGATTGTTCTTATCTATTTTGGAATCATCCTTTGGATTGCCTGGTGGGTTTCTAAAGGAGGTGGCAGCAACAAAGGAGACCGGGATTCTAAAGATTATTTTCTTGCAGGAAAAACCGCAGGCTGGTTTGTGATCGGGGCCTCGCTTTTTGCATCCAATATTGGTTCTGAAATCATCATTGGTGTATCTGGAGCCGGAGCCAGAGCCGAGATGCCTCAGGCTAATTTTGAGATCATTGCTGCCTTAGTTCTTATCTTGCTGGGCTGGGTTTTTGTTCCTTTTTATCTAAGGTCTGGTGTTTATACCATGCCCGAGTTTCTTGAAATTCGATATTCTAAAGCTTGTCGAAATTACCTTTCGGTCGTATCTGTTCTGGCCTATGTGATCACAAAAATATCGCTCATCATTTTTGCAGGAGCCCTTGTGTTTGAGACCATGGGAATTTCGTTCTGGACTGGTGCCATTATTACGATTGTAGCTACTGGTTTTTACACCATCTTAGGAGGTTTAAAAGCAGTGATCTATACCGATATGATTCAAACCTTTATCCTGTTAGCAGGAACTGGTGCCGTTACCTATTTTGGTCTGGTGCAAATTGGCGGCTGGGATGCCATGATCCAAACGATCGCTGAGGCCTCATCCAAACCTGAAAACCCACCTGTTGAAAGCTTTTTTAACCTATGGAGACCCATTGATGACAGTTCTTATCCCTGGACTGGTATGCTCTTTGGCGCCCCTATTCTTGGGGTTTGGTATTGGTGTACAGATCAATTTATTGTGCAAAGAACCTTGTCTGCAAAGGATATAAACAATGCCCGTAAAGGAACGTTGTTTGCAGGATTTTTAAAACTCCTTCCTGTTTTTATATTTTTTATCCCTGGAGTCATTGCCTATGCCCTGGCCCAAAAAGGCATGCTCAACTTTTCACTAGACAATCCAGACCATGCCTTACCAGCTATGATCAACGGTTTTTTACCCATTGGCTTAAAGGGCCTGGCCATTTCAGGGCTATTGGCTGCTTTGATGAGTTCGCTCTCTTCAGCCTTTAATTCTTCCTCAACCCTGATCACCTTTGACTTCTATAAACAATACAAACCTGATGCCAGCGAAAAAGAATTGGTTTGGGTGGGACAGTTGGCAACATTGGTGCTGGTTATTGCCAGTTTTTTATGGATCCCTTTTATGAAAACTTTAATGGGTGGTGGGCTTTTTCATTATTTACAAAGTGTACAGGCCTATATCTCACCTCCCATTGCTGCTGTATTTTTGTTTGGATTATTTTTTAAATGGATCAACGCCAAAGGCGCTATTGTTGCGCTGTGGTCGGGTTTTGCCTTAGGCATGTTCAGACTGGTAACAGAATATTTAAGCAAAGAAGGAATCATTATCGTCGAACAAGGTAGTTTGTTACAGATCATGCTCGATATAAACTTTTTGCACTACGCGATCGTACTATTCGTATTCAGCGTTGTTGTGCTCATGCTTTTTAGTAAAATCGGAACACCGAAAAAAGCTGAACTTTTAGAATTGGTCACTTTTAGCAAGGAAGAATTAAGCATTAAATTTAGCTGGTCAACTGATGTTTTACTAACCATACTGTTGATTGCCTGCGTATTAACACTTTGGATTATTTTCAGTCCCTTTGGTATTATTTCATGATATGAACTTAGAATTAGATCAGAAAACAGTATTTATCACAGGCTCCACTTCAGGAATTGGTTATGCTATGGCCGAAGCCTTCTTAGCTGAAGGAGCAAGTGTCATTATCAACGGACGGAGTAAAAAATCGGTAGATACAGCGATTTCAACCCTTCGAACAAAGGTGGCAGATGCTCAAGTATCAGGTCTGGCCGTTGATTTTGCAGATCCTAAGGGTATTGAGTTGGTTAAAGCAAGTATTGAAAAGGTAGATATTCTCATTAATAATGTGGGCATCTTTTCATCTCAAACGTTCGAAAACACCTCTGATGCAGACTGGGCAGTAATGATCCAGGTGAATCTGATGACCGGAGTTCAGTTATCAAGATGGTTCTTACCTAAAATGATTTCTCAAAACTGGGGCAGGATCTTATTTATATCCAGCGAATGTGCGCAATTAGTCCCAGAAGATTTGATTGCTTATAGCACGACAAAAGGGGCTTTACTGAGCCTGTCAAGAGGACTGGCGCAAACAACAAAGGGAACTATGGTAACTGTGAATACGATCTTACCAGGCTCAACCTTGACTGAAGGGGCAGAGAATTTTTTAAAGGAACAGGCTGAAAGCCAAGGACTATCTCAAGCACAGGTGGCAAAGGAATTCTTCAAAACAGATAGAAATTCTTCTTTGCTGCAACGATTTGCCGAACCCAAGGAAATTGCAGCTATGGCTCTTTTCTTATCAAGTCCTTTGAGTGCAGCTACCAACGGGGCTGCTATCAAAGTAGATGGCGGTTCAATACCGGGAATTTTATAAGTCCCGCTATCTTTTAATATGTACATCCCTTTGGGGCAAAGGAATGGTGATTTTATGCTTTTGACCCGCTGACTTACGTCAGCCCATGACTTAAGTGAACCCCTCACTTAAGTGACCCCCTCAGAGGTTAACATCGCTACCCCACTAAAACAGCTTCAAAATCTGACCAGAAATCGGTGTATGATTTTGTAACTACTTCTGCATCATCAATTTGAATAGGAACTTTTAACGCCAACGGGGCGAAGGCCATGGCCATTCTATGGTCATCATAGGTCTTAATCAGAATGTTCTTATTTATGTCTGTACTTGCCTTTAAATGCAGGCTTTTATCCGTCACAGAAATATCCGCTCCAAGCTTACTCAATTCCTGTTCAAGGGCAACTAATCGATCGGTTTCTTTGATCTTCAACGTATGCAATCCTTTTAGGTCACAGGCAATACCTAATCCGAAACAGGTTACTGTAATGGTTTGGGCCAAATCCGGAGAATCACTCAAATCCAATGCCAAGACCTGGGCCTCATATGCCTCTTTTTGAAGGATAATGCTGTCATTCTCAAATTCAGTATTCACTCCAAAATGTTTGTATATGTCAACAAGTGAACTATCGCCCTGCAGGCTATTTTCCTTATACGAATGCAACACAATACGACCGTTCTGGCTCAAAGCAACCAAACTATAGAAATACGAGGCTGAACTCCAGTCAGACTCTACGGTCATCTCAGCCTTTGCCACCTTATTCAAGGCTTCAATTTTAATGATATTGTCATTCCAGCTATAACTAACTCCCAAATCTTTTAAAAGCGCTAAGGTCATATTGATATACGGAACCGAAGTAATTTCTCCCAGCAATTCAATTTCCAAGCCGTTTTTTAATCCCGGAGCCATCAACAACAATGCTGAAATATACTGGCTACTCACATTTCCCTGAATAGACAGTCTTGAGGCATCTAATTGCCTTCCTTTAATCATCAATGGAGGGTATCCTTCTTTATCTTTGTAACTGATATCTGCACCAATAGATCGCAAAGCATCCACAAGAATGCTGATCGGTCGGTTCTGCATCCTGTGAGATCCCGTCAAGATCACTTCTCTTCCATCTTTAGCCGCAAAATAGGCCGTCAAAAAACGCATGGCAGTTCCGGCATGACTGATGTCAACAACTTCACTTTCGCCTTCCAAGGCCTTGGTAAGGTATTTGGTGTCGTCAGAATTTGACAGATTTTTCAATTCTAAATCAGCAAAAGCGCTTTTTAGTATCAGTAAACGGTTTGATTCACTTTTTGAACCAGAAACGAAAATCTCTCCGGCT
>CAYQPI010000157.1:0-5632 GCA_964419405.1 uncultured Flavobacteriaceae bacterium | reverse complement strand
GCATTCGATTTCAATAATGGGGTTCCAGCAGAAGGAATGTCTGACCAGGAGCCTAACAAATTATGAAATTCATTATCATCGGCACAGGAGATGAAAATCAATAGACCTATACAGACCAATACTAAAAACTTATTTTTTTTCATAAAATCAATCATCAATAACTACCAACCAACCGCATAATTCATGTAAGAAAATCAGCAGTTTGAATAATAGTTCAGACAAAGATATACTAATCTGAAATCTTTTCGAATCCTGCTCATGGTTTTTTTGCCAGTTTCAAAATAATTCTTGACCAGCACCCCATTAAAACACTGGTGAGCTGCCCAAACAGGACAACTCACCAGATCAAAGGGTTGGTTTAAAAGGCGGAATAAATCTACTTGTCTAGAAGTAATCTGCATCGTTTTCTCCTTCACCAATAGGCTCTTTGCCGGTTCTGATATAGCCAAGATTTGTTTTTTCTGAATAGCTAAAATAAACCGGCTTCTCATTTCTTAGAATATCAATAATATTGGGATACATTGACAGTGGATACCTGAGATACACCAGCTTTGAATTCACATCGTGATAGTTCTCAGGAATGGTTTTCCCATCTGGATAAAAAGTTGCCTGTAAAACAAAGTCATCATCGTGATAACATTTTATAATCGCACGAGGATATATCAAATTATTTTTTGTTTTACCGGCTTGAAAGTGCACCCAATAATGATTTATTTCACTTACTATTAATTTCATTTTATTTGAAGGTTTTATATTAATACTATAAACAAGTTAACCTATATTCGATGAATACCTGAATTAACTTGGACGAATGGTATCAAATTATTCCCGAGCGATACATTTTATTTACCGAATACTCCAATTGTCCTTATCCGATGAACAATTGCATGTATATTATTTATTATCCTTATCTCATACTTCAACATAACATTTGTTTGAATTTTTATTTTTATCATTTTCCAAATGAGAGTAATAGTAAAATAACTCTTCATGAATCCGATTATTAGAAACATAGCATCCATTGTTACAGGATGGGCAGCCGGAAGTGCAGTTAATATGGGACTTGTTCAATTGGGCCATACTATATTCCCGATCGATGGCCTTGACCCTACTAATATGGAGTCTTTGGCTAGTATGATGCCAACGCTGCCTTTCCAATATTTTATATTTCCTTTTCTGGCTCATGCACTGGGCACCCTAGTTGGTGCATGTGTTGCTTTTTTGATGGCCGCCAGTCATCAAATGAAATTCGCAATGGGAATCGGAGCACTGTTTTTGATAGGTGGAATATTCGTCAACTATCTAATTTCTGGCCCTACCTGGTTTACCTTAACCGATCTGATACTAGGCTATATCCCAATGGCTTACATAGGAGCTAGCATCGGAAAAAGACTCTCAAATAAAAATAGGTCGATCAACTAAAATTACGAAATCTCAGAAGCTTGTCTTCTGTTCAAAAAAACGAAAAATGGTACAATACTAATCAACAAAAAACATGTTCTCAATGTAACTTTGAGACATGAAATATTCTTCTTATTTTTCATCAATAACCAACGAAAATGGTCAACCTAATTTAAACCCCGATCAGTTTAAACGGATGATGAATATTATATTTTTGGAGGGCCTTATTCAAGGACTCAACAAGATCAAAGAACAATTCAAGGATAGCCCCTATTATTATAAGTTTGATACACTCATTTTTAAGCACGACATGTTATTAACAGAGCTAACTGGCAATCTGGATCCAAATGAATTACTACGGGAAATGTATTCGCTATCAGAAACTTTTTAGTTCAATTTTGGAAATGAAAGTATGCTTAAGGCTCTTTTATTTTGATTTTCCAGCAAATTCCAGGCCCCACTGTTTGAAGCCTTGTAATACACTTCAATTGTATTTTCCCCTGGTGGAATATCAGATACGCCATGCAGATTAATATCAGAATTTTTAGAATCATTTGATGGACTCATCAAGTGGTATTCAACCAACTTCTCACCATTTACCAGAATTTTATAATACAAGGAACCCTGATGTTTTTTATCAATTTCTCGCTTATGTCCACAATTAAAAGCCAGGTTGGCAGATATAAAAATGACACTTCGGATATCTTCTTTGATCTTCAAACTCATAGGAGTTGAGAACTGTGTCCATTGCTTCGCAATACTTCCGTCAATCTTCTGGGTCCATGACTTGTTATATGTTTTCATAATTCCAAAATTTTACGATACTAAAAAGTAAAATTAATGGGATATTCAGACATATAGAATGATAAAAGTCATGGAAAAAATGTAAAAAACACCTTATATTCTTTCCGCAAAAAAAATAAAAGCCCTGTTTAAAACAGGGCTTTAGAGGGAAAAGTTTCTAAATCTTTTAAGATTATTTGAGTACTGTTTAATGCCATTAAATCTAAAAGGTTAACATCTTTTTCAATATTTTTTTATTTGTAGCCTTTTGTCGGTTTTTCTACCATACTTCCATCTGCAAATTTCGCAAACCTTCCTTTATTTTTATCATGCACATGATCATGACTGGGCCAGGGCCATCCCCCAAACTGGGTTGATTGATATACATGCATGGCATTTTGAATCTCCTGTGCAGTATTCATCACAAATGGACCGTGCTGAACAACAGGCTCATCAATAGGTCTGCCTTGCAACATAAGTAAATTTGCTTCTTCGGCTCCATTTTCAATTAGCACTTCCTGATCCACTC
Organism: uncultured Flavobacteriaceae bacterium; assembly: GCA_964419405.1. Taxonomy (GTDB): domain Bacteria; phylum Bacteroidota; class Bacteroidia; order Flavobacteriales; family Flavobacteriaceae; genus Lutimonas. Next base: position 2,919 of record CAYQPI010000157.1, on the reverse strand, counting down.
CTAATTTTACCGCATGGTAATTCGGTACATCTTTTGAAGCTACCTTGATCGATGCCCCTTTATAAAAATACAATCTTCTATTTACACCGTCTGAGGCTCCTGGAATTGTAAAACGAGCATTAGGTTCCATTTTCATAGTCCAGATAGCTACTTCATTGTTCTGATCTGCTGCCCATGAATCTGGCGCAGAACTTAAAGCTTTTACGTCTCCTAAGGTTCCTGCTATGACATCCACGATCGTTTTACAACCCTGAGAATCTGAATGAACATATACAGGGATATCTTCTTGCCAAAGCATGGCAAAGTGAGGTGGAACCATTTTTTTTGCCTTTGGAAGATTTAACCATATCTGGAATAATTCAAAGGGGTTTTCCTTATCTTCATGTAAAAGGGGGAACATTTCTGAATGCTGCACTCCCCTGCCTGCTGTCATCCACTGCACATCCCCATTACCAAACCTACCTGCAGCGCCTATGGAATCAGAATGATCTACCAATCCTTTTTTAGCGATTGTTACGGTTTCAAAGCCCCGATGAGGATGCGCCGGAAAACCCGGAACTGTCGTTCCGTGATACATTCTAAACCCATCTTTGATCGTAAAGTCATTCCCTAAATTTCTTCCCTCCAGTGAGCTAACAGGCCCCAGGTTTTCATTGCCTTTTGGATAGAAATCCTCATGGTGCACACAAAACAGAAAGGGGTCGCTTGTTTCCCAGGGAAAACCCAATGGTGTAATTTGTTTTACCGGATGATTCATAGATTGGGTGATTTTTTATTAATGTCATTAAAGATACAAAATAAAAAACCCCAGAAGTACTGGGGTCTTTTATGCAGCAAGGGGAAATATACTACATAGCGGGGGATTTTATCAATCTATAATTGTTATCGTTCCTGCCATAGAAGAATGGAATTCACAAATATAGTATAAGGTATCAGGTGCATCCATTGGGACGGTAAATGTTATGGTACCTGACTCGGCTCCATTATTAGAAACGCCATTATCGTAGGCATCACCCGTTCCCAAAGTTGAAGTCGTTTTGATCAAAAATGGATGACCCGGAGCGTTCACGTTGAACGTATAGGTCTGCCCTCTCTTAAAACTAAAGTCTGCATTGGATTCATTATCCAAACCTCCGCCGGTAAAAATATATGCACTAGAACCACTATTACCAACGGCATAAGTGACCATTTCTTCATCTCCACCACCACTGTTCAGATTAGATCCAATATTTCCCTGGGCCACTATGGTGCCTAAATTATCTGCACTTAGGTGAACATTTACGTATCCATCAAATGTTGAAATATCATCAAATCCAAAAGGAGTTCCGTCATCCAGTTGTGCTATATGAGTTGAACTCGAACCTGTTTCTCCATCAACCGGGTTAAAAGAAAGGGCAATTCCTCCGCCTTCGGCAGCTGAATTATTGTGAATATGCGCTGGATGAATTCCACCCATTGGTGTATTCATTAGTTTTATCATGGCAAGAGCCTCTCCACTTTTTCTTTCATAGAAATTAAGCATTCCTGAAATCCCTGGGGCATCTTTCTCTGACAACTCATACACAATCGACATTCCTGTAAGCTCATTAGATCCAACATCACCCTGAGCAACGATTACTGCCAGATTTTCGGCACTCAAATGCACATTGATGTATCCGTCAAAATTCATTAACTCATCATAATCAATAGCAGTTCCATCATCTAGTGTGGCAATATTCGTATAACTCATACCAGTAGTACCATCTACGGGTGTAAAACTGACTGCAATACCTCCGCCTTCAATAGCCGAATTATTATGAATATGTGCCGGGTGCACACCGCCCTCAGGAGTATTCATCAACATAAGCTTCGCCAAAGTTTCTCCGTTTGACCTTTCGTAAAAATGCACCATACCTGAAATACCAGGAGCAGCTTTCTCTGCTAACATATACATCATCTCAGTACCGGTTAAAGCGTTTCCACCTATATCACCCTGACCAACAACTGTTGCCAATTCTTCTGAGCTAAGGTGTACATTCACATGGCCACTAAACTCCATCAACCCTGAATAAGATACCGATGTACCGTCATCAAACTGACTAATATTTGTTCTACTCAAACCCGTTGTACCATCAACTGGATTTAAACTAATGGCAATTCCTCCTCCCTGCAAGGCATTCCCACTATGTATATGGGCCGGATGAATTCCACCTTCAGGTGTATTGTTCAACTCAATCACACTCAGCGTTTCACCGTTATTACGTTCATAAAAAGTAACGACACCTTGAATTCCCGGAGCCATTCGCTCTTCCAATTCGAATGATTCAGACATACCCGTAAGCGCATTTCCTCCTATATCGCCTTGCGCAACGATCACTTCAAGCTCATCAGCACTCAAATGAACATTTATATATCCATCTAGTTCTAAGAATTGATCATATGTAATCGCACTTCCGTCATCTAAGGCAGCGATTGTAATACTACTCGTTCCTGTATCTCCATCTACAGCACCCAGAGTCAATAAAACATCTCCACCTTCGGCGGCTGTATTGGCATGAATATGAGCAGGATGTACTCCACCTGCTGGTGTATTTGATAATTCAAGTTCTATTGTAACGGTATTATCTGAATTTTCTATAAAGGTTGCAGTTCCTGAAATATTGTCTACGGCAAAAGCCTGCAATTCATAGGCTTTCGAACTTCCTGTTGGTCCAGGTTCTGTCGGCCCCTGGGGTTCGTCAGGAACCATGACCATTTCCTCGACATCATCACTACATGATGAAATCCCTAGTATTAGCATAAAAATTATCAGGAAAAATCGAGTTAAAGATAAGGTCTTCATTTTGTATTGTTTAATTAAATTAGTGATTACCTAAACATAAAAGAACACAAGACTTGAAACCATGGGACAATTTCGGCCTTGTGTTCAATTTAAAAGTT
>CAYQPI010000156.1:0-11247 GCA_964419405.1 uncultured Flavobacteriaceae bacterium | reverse complement strand
CTGTAAACCCTAATTTTTCAGCATTTTCAATAGCCTTGTCTAACTGGTTATCCCTGTAGATCAATAGGTTTTTGGCAACATCCCTGTCTTGTGTGCTCATAGAAAAAGGAATACAATAGGCCTCTGTATCCCAATAGGTACTTCCTCCGTATTTTTCTCCGGTAAAGCCCTTAGGACCTATGTTCAATCTTGAATCCTCTCCAGAGTAGGTCTGATTTAATTGAAATATATTAAATCGAATTGCCTGCTGTGCCTTTATATCTCCAGAGATCATAATATCGGCGGTATCCCAAATTTTATCCCAGGCCTTTTGCTGTTTTTCGAGCAAAACATCAAAACCTTGATCAGCGGCTTCATTTAATCGTCTCTTCGAAACATTCAATAATTCACCATCAGGATGGTTCATTGACTGCGTATACCCTCCGTATTTGATTATTGAAAATGTATCACCACTATTTACTTCTGTAGCATAGGTGGCACGTATTTTTTTATCTGTGACTTCTGACTCATAATCAATATTGATCAAATAGTCGTTCAGAACAAGTTCAATTTTCATTCCGGTACAAACTAAGAAGCCTGTTTTTAAGGTCTTAGAAAGAATATAAGCCTCATTTTCATCTTCCTGCTTATCAAGAATTTCCCAAAAGAACTCATCATAATTAGAATCTTCATTAACTATTCCCGCATCGATATAGGGAGAAAATTCAATATTCCCTTTAAAGTTGATGGGCGTAACACTGTATTTGATGACACCCACTTCGTCAAGAGTCATACTTAAGAATCGAACAGATTCAATTTTCACCATGTCGCCGTTCGTAAATTCAGCGATAAAGGATCTTTTTAAAACCCCATTTCTCATGTCGAGCTCTCTGTTAAAATCAATGACCTTACAGGTGTTCAAATCGAGTATGGTTCCGTTGATCTTAACACCAATTCCAATCCAGTTTGGTGCATTTAACACCTTTGCAAAATATTCAGGGTATCCATTTTTCCACCAACCCACACGTGTTTTATCAGGATAATATATTCCACCTATATAACTTCCTTGAAATGTTTCACCGCTGTAGTATTCTTCGAAATTAGCACGTTGTCCCATGGCACCATTACCCAAACTAAAGATGCTTTCGGAGGCCGTTACATGTTCTTTATCAAACCCTTCTTCAATTATTTTCCACTCGTGGGGTTTTATATAATTTAAATTCATAGTATTTGGTTTAATCAATCAACTTCTGTACAAACTCAATAGTTAATTCACTTGTGTCTTTTAATATATATGTAGCTTCTTTTAGTACTTGTTCGTCTCCAATTCCCACGCTGGTCATTCCAGCTTTGTTTGCAGCTTCTATCCCGGCCTGGGCATCCTCAATAACGATACAGTGGCCTGATGCTACACCCAATTTTTGGGCGGCGATCAGAAAAACTTCTGGATCTGGTTTGGCTGTACTGACATCATTGCCATCCACAATGGCATCAAAAAGGTCGATCAGATCAAGAGTCTCCAGTATAAGACGGGCATTTTTACTCGCTGAACCAAGTGAAAAAGGAACTTTGTTAAGCTTTAAATAATGTAACAGATCATCAATACCAGGTAAGATTTCTGTATGATCCATCTCTGCTATATACTCCAGGTATTGCTTGTTTTTTTCTATCAATAGTTTCTCTTTTTCTTCTTCTTGAAGACTCACATTACCAATCTTAAGAAGAATTTCGAGAGACCTTACACGGCTTACACCTTTGAGTTGCTCATTTTGTTCTTCAGTAAAATCAAATCCTAATTGTAAGGCTAAATCTCTCCAGGCTAAAAAGTGATATTTAGCTGTGTCTACGATCACACCATCCAAATCAAATATTAGGGCCTTTCTGCTCATATCTATTTTGTTGTTTTTAGAATTACTTCATCATCCACATCTTTTACTTTAGATACCAATGCAGCAGCGATCAAAAACGATACACCACTGATCACCAAGGCATAAATTGGATTTCCGTCATAAACATATTTTACAATAGGTCCACCTATCAATGCGTTTATAATTTGAGGAACGACAATGAAAAAATTAAAGATTCCCATATAAACACCCATTTTTCTCGGCGGAATGGATCCTGCAAGAATGGCATAAGGCATGGCCAAAATACTGGCCCAGGCAATTCCAACTCCGAGCATTGAAACAATAAGCCAGTTTTCATTTGGTGCAAAATAGATGGAAATCAGTCCGATTCCACCAATGATCAAAGAGATGGCATGTGTCTTTTTTCGCCCTACTTTTTTTGCTATGGCAGGTAAAAAGAATGCATATACTGCAGATACTGCATTGTATACACCAAATAATATTCCTACCCAGTCACCCGCGTTCTGATATGTGTTACTGTGCGTGTCATCAAGTGACAGGCCATAAATGTGATGCGCTATCGCTGGCGTAGTGAACACCCACATTCCAAATAATCCAAACCATGAAAAAAACTGCACCCAACTCAATTGTCGCATCGTTGTTGGCATGTTTTTAAAATCAGTGAAAATATTTAACAGGCTGGATTCTTCTATTTCTTCTTCCTCCAAAGCCCCATTGATAAGCTCCATTTCTTCAGGAGAATATTCTTTTGTTGTGAAAACAGTGATGAGAATACTAATGACCAGCACAGCCGCTCCAATAATAAAAGACAGCATTAAACTCAAGGGAACTTTTCCCGGAGCCGCGGTATTTTCAATACCCACCCAATTTGTTAGTACATAAGGTAGCCAGGAGCCAATTACAGCGCCAATCCCAATAAGCACAGTTTGAACGCTAAAGCCTAAGGTTCTCTGGTCACTCGGAAGCACGTCAGCAACAAGTGCTCTAAACGGTTCCATCGCAACATTAAATGAAGCATCCATGATCATTAGCATTCCGGCTCCAACCCATAAGGCTGGCATAAAGGCTGTGAACATATCTGCATTTGGCATAAGGATCAGACCAAATGAAGCCAAAACGGCCCCTGTTAAAAAGAAGGGCCTTCTTCTTCCAAGTCTGGTCCAGGTTTTATCACTATAATAGCCAATTATTGGTTGAACAATGAGCCCGGTTAAAGGAGCAACAATCCAAAACCAGGATAATTCATGAACATCGGCGCCAAAAATTTGTAGCACCCTGGAGGCATTTGCATTTTGAAGGGCAAAACCCATCTGGATACCGAGAAAACCAAAACTGAGATTCCAGATTTCCCAAAAACTGAGACGTCTTTTTTCCATAATCTATTTGTTAATTTGATGAACTGATCATATCATGACAGAAACCCATTAATATGACTCAAACGAGTCAAAATTCTGCAAAATAAAATCTTTGAAAGACGGCCTGTTCGGCTGTCTTAATAATGTGAAGTATTATATAATTAGCAAGTCGTGAAATATTTACTAATGTCCAGCAAAGATATAAAATTAATTTAAAATTTTTGGAATTCGACTTTTTTAGTTGAATTACGAACAGTCAGGTCAGTTTTGATCAAGATGGTTTTGTGCTGATAAACAGGGTCTTGAGATTCAATTTCATCAAGTAGGAGCTCAAATGATTTACGCCCCATTGTTCTTCCATGTTGTGCAACAGTAGTCAAAGAAGGGCTTGTAAATTCTGAAATTAAGCCATCAGTAAACCCAATTACCTCAATGTCCTCCGGTATCTGATAACCATATTTTCTCGCAACCTTCAAGACTGTAGCTGCATAGATCTCGTTAACCGCAAATATGCCATCCGGAGCTGTTCCGTTTTCAAAAAGAACGGATAGTTGTTCTTCAATGCCTGATTTATCGTCAATCTTTACGATCAATTCTGGTTTGATCGGCATTTTATTATCATTCAAGGCTTTTAAATAGCCTTCTCTTCTGTCATTACCCACGGTAACATAATCAGGTGTGGTCAATAGGGCAATAGTAGAACAGCCATTTTTTATCAGTTGCTCAGTGGCTAAAATAGCTCCTCCTTTGTCATCGGCAATCACCTTACTACAGGTAATTTCATCCACAACCCTGTCAAACATGACCAAAGGGATTCCATTATTGATCAATTCATTAAAATGGGTATAATCATCTTTTTCTTCTGTTTCCTTTGAAACAGAGGCAATGATGCCGTCAACGACACCATTTGCAAGCATTTCAAGAACTAGAACTTCTTTTTCAAAAGATTCATTTGATAAACAAACCATTACATTATACCCTTTATCATTCGCCAGTTTTTCAATTCCTTTAATGACAGTTGTAAAAAAATGGTGAACAATTTCAGGTATGATAACACCAATGGTTTTTGTGTTTTGATTTCTCAGGTTTAGCGCTAAACTATTTGGTTTGTAGTGGTAATATTTGGCGAAGGCCTGTATCTTGTCCTTCAATTCAGCACTTATCTCATGGCTGTCCTTCAAAGCTTTTGAAACAGTCGAAATAGAAACCCCAAATTCTTTGGCTATTTTTTTTAGTGTGATCTTTTGTTTCATATAATTTGAGCGACTGATTTATCCACTTTTAGGACATCATTTTTTTGTCCTGTTAATAACTGCTTTTTTGGGGGATAATACTGTTCATAAAAGTAATCAATTATTACAACTCAAAAAAATAATTAAAAAGCAGAATGTCAATTAGGCAATGAAACCTTCTTTTTTTAACAAATTGACAATTTTTAACAAGGAAATTCTGAAAATCTTAACGTTTATGGGGCTTCGTGAAAATGGACTCTAACGTTTTCGTAACTAAACTTATTAACACGAAAACGTTTTCGTAAAAATTTAGAGGCCTTAATTTTATGTTAAATCGGTGTTAAGGAGGTAACTTCGTGGGGTGAAATATTAAATAATTAGCAAGTTTAATTACAAATCATTATGCTTAATAACTAAATTCATTTTTATGAAAAAAATTAGACAATTAGTCTTTGCGATTTTGTTTTTATTACCGTTGATGGCATCCGCACAGGATCTCATTCAAGGTAATGTAAAAGATGACCAAGGAATAGATCTTCCAGGAGTATCGGTTATGATAAAAGGTACTACCCAGGGAACCGCGACTGACTTTGATGGGAACTTCGAATTAGAGGCAGCCCCAGACGCAATTTTAGTTTTTTCTTATGTTGGATATTCCAATATCGAAGTTGCAGCTTCTGCCAGTGCACAGGTTGTGATGCAAGAATCAGCTGAGAGCTTAGACGAAGTAGTACTTATCGGTTATGGACAAACGACCAAAAAGGATGCTACCGGTGCAGTAGAAAAAGTAAGCGAAAAAGAATTTAACGTAGGGGCGATTGCTTCCCCTGAACAATTGATCACTGGTAAGACTGCCGGTGTGAATGTGACTCCTCCTAGTGGTAGACCAGGTGAATCAGGTACAGTAAAAATTAGGGGTGGTATTTCTTCTTTAGGAACGAACAGTCCCTTATATGTAATTGATGGAGTGCCAATCGATCAGAAAGGACCGGCATTAAACTCGATCAACCCTAATGATATTGAAAGTTTTAACATTTTAAAGGACGCATCTGCAACCGCCATTTATGGTTCTAGAGCAACAAATGGTGTTATTATCATTACGACCAAATCTGGAAGAATGAATTCAGATTTTAGAGTTGAATTGGATAGTAAATTCTCAGCGGGTGTGAAAGTTAATACAGTAGATGTTCTTGATCCAGATCAATACAGGGCGGCTGTTTTAAGTTTAAACAATCCTGACGCTGCAGCCTTGCTTACAAGTGAAAATACAAACTGGCAAGAACAAATTTATCAAACTGCCTTTGGTACAGATAACAACCTTATTTTATCAGAAGGTTTTGACAATAGTTCATACAGAATTGCTTTTGGATATAATTATCAAGAAGGGATATTAAAGACAAATGATTTTACCAGACCTAGTGTTGCCATAAATTTTAAACAGAATTTATTCGACAATTCTTTAAAGATGGATTTTAATATTCGTGGTTCTTGGGTAAGAGATAGTTTTGGTGATGATGGAGCGATAGGAAGTTCTGTGTCATTTGATCCTACGAAACCAGTGTATAGTGGTTCTCCTGAATTTGGAGGTTACTGGGAATGGTTAAATAATGATGGTAGTGTTAACACGCTTGCTCCAAGAAACCCGGTAGGTCAGGTTGAGCAAAATACCAACAACGGAAATACAGAACGTTACCTGGGAAATGCCAAATTTGACTATAAGTTTGGATTTTTAGATGGCTTAAATATGGTAGTAAACTTAGGTTTTGATTATTCTGAAGGAAAAGGATACTTTATTGTACCTCCTGAATCAGCTTCAGGATTTAATGACAATGGATCTGTTAGAGAATGGACCAACCTAAAGAGAAACACCTTGGCAGATATTTATTTGAACTATGTGAATACGTTTAATGACAAGCACAAACTTGACATTATGGTGGGTCATTCTTTTCAAGACTTCTATCGTGAAGATACCAATGTAACTCAAGATGGTTTGGGTAGTCCTGCTACAGGTAATTTTGGGACTGTTTCGTTAAACGCACTTCAGTCTTTGTTTACCAGGGTAAATTATACGTTTAACAATAAATACCTGGTGACGGCGACCTATCGTCGTGATGGATCGTCAAGATTCGCGCCAGAAAACAGATGGGCAAACTTCTTTTCAGGAGCCTTGGCCTGGAGTATATCTGAAGAAGATTTTCTAGTTGATTCAGAGACCATTTCTACACTTAAATTAAGATTAGGATTTGGTCAGACCGGACAACAGGAGATAGATAAAGATTTTGGATACCTTCCGATTTATACACCTGGTGATGCCGGTGTAAGATATCCTTTTGGAACTGATTACCATTACACATTAAGACCAGAGGGTTATGATAAGAATATCAAATGGGAGGAATCAGATACCTATAACATCGGACTTGATTATGGATTCATTAACGATGCCATTACAGGTTCTATAGAATACTTTAAAAGAGAGTCTTCTGATATTTTGAGTACAATTGCTCCTCCAGCAGGTTCGAACTTAACCAATAACCTGTACACAAATATTGGAGACCTTTCTTCTCAAGGGGTTGAATTTACTTTGAATGCTGACATTTTCCAAAGAGAAAATTTCACTTGGAATGTAAACTTTAACGGAACATGGTTGTCTAACGAGATCAAGAAGTTGAACAATGTTGATGATCCTGAATCTCCTGGAATTGCACAAGGTGGAATAAGCGGAGGTGTAGGGAACACCATTCAAACACATAAAGTAGGATATCCACAATTTTCTTACCTGGTATACGAGCAGGTTTATGACGAAAGCGGAACTCCGTTAGAAGGTGTTTATGTTGATCAAAACAGTGATGGCGTGATCAACGATTCTGACAAAAGAATCTATAAGAATCCTAATCCAGATTGGTTGTTTGGTTTTTCATCTTATATGACATACAAGAACTTTGATCTGTCATTTACCATGAGAGCTTCTTTAGGAAACTATGCGTATAATAACGTGAGTTCTTCAAGAGGTTATTACGGAGCGGTGTATGAATTAGAAACACTTAGAAATGTTCATTCATCTATTTTAGATACTGATTTTGACACACAGCAACTGTGGTCAGATTACTATATTCAGGATGCATCTTTCTTAAAAATGGATAATATAGCCTTGGGTTATACCTTCCAAAACCTAAAAGAAGGAGAAGTTGGTTTAAGACTTTATACGACCGTACAGAACGTATTTACAATTACTGAATACGATGGATTGGATCCTGAAATAAGTGGAGGAATTGATAATAATTTTTATCCAAGACCTAGAACTTTCTTACTTGGATTTAATATTAACTTTTAAAAGCATTGATGATGAAAATATTTAAAAAATTAAAATTTAAAGTAGGATTTGTCGCTTTAATGCTTGCGATGGGATTTGTTTCCTGTGAGGATGCATTAAACAAACAACCTGTTACTGAATTGACCGAAAGTCAGGCCTTTGAGGATCCTGAAGCATATACTGAGTTTCTTGCAAGAGTGTATGCAGGACTTGCGGTAAGTGGTCAGGAAGGACCAGCTGGTAGACCTGATATTCAAGGAATTGATGAAGGGTTCTCCAACTATACTCGTCAATTCTGGAAGCACCAGGAATTGAATACTGATGAGGCAATTATAGCCTGGAATGATGGAACGATTCACGATTTGCACAACCATGTATGGACGTCAAGCAATGAGTTTATCAGAGCCATGTATGATAGAATTTATTTCCAAATTGGTATTGCCAACCAATACCTAAGAGAGACTACAGATGCCAAACTAGATGAAAGAGGCGTTGATGGAACTCTAAGGTCAGAGATTCAGATATTTAAAGCTGAAGTTAGATGGTTGAGAGCATTGAGTTACTGGCACGCCATTGACTTTTATGGAGACATTCCTTTTGTTACCGAAGAAGATCCTGTAGGAAACTTCTTCCCAGAACAAGTGAGCAGAGAAGTTATTTTTGATTGGATTGTTGCCGAGTTAAAAGCCATAGAGCCAACTTTAATCGGTGCACGTCAAAATGATTACGGTAGAGCAGATCAAGGAGCTGCATGGATGCTTTTGGCCAAGCTATATTTGAATTCTCAGGTATATACAGGTGTTGACAGATCTAGCGATGCGATGGAGTATATCAATAAAATAATTGGAGCTGGTTATACTTTAACTGATACCTACACAGATCTTTTCTTAGCAGATAATGACATCAATGGTTCAGAAAATGAAATTATTTTTCCAATTCGATTTGATGGATTAAACACAACTGGTTACGGAGGAACTACATTCTTGACTCATGCTGCTATCGGTGGAAAGATGGATGCGGCGGAATTTGGTGTCAACGGAGGTTGGGGTGGTATCAGAACCACTAAAAACTTTGTGTTCCAATTTGATTCAGGTATTGATCTTGATGAATTAAACAACGCTATCGGACCTGCGTCAAAATGGGGCTTGGTTGGATCTGCTACTACAAATGGCTGGGATGGCCCAGATATGATCATGTACGAATCTGGAACAGATCAGTACGGAATTTTCGCTCAGTTAGTTGCTGGTGAAATAAAATTTAGATTTGACAATGACTGGGGTGTAAACCTTGGTGACACTGGAGCAGACGGAAGTTTGGAGCCTGGAGGTGATAATATTGCGATTGCTGAGGACGGAGGTTATTTTATCTCATTAAATACAGCCAATAATACGTATACAATGACTCCAGTAGGAGATTCAAGAGCAAATTTCTTCACAGAAGATCAAACGCTTGAAATCGAAGATCCTTTTAATTTCTCAAATGGTTATGCCGTTGAAAAATATAGAAATGTTGATGTAAACGGAAATCAAGGTTCAGACGGAGCCGGAGATTTTGTTGATGTAGATTTTCCAATGTTCCGTTTGGCAGATGTTTACCTCATGTATGCTGAAGCCTTTTTAAGAGGTGGAGGAGGTAGTGCCAGTGAAGCTGCTGCTTACGTAAATATGGTAAGAGAAAGAGCTTTTGGTAATACAGCAGGAAATATCGATGCGACTGAGTTGACCTTAGATTTTATACTTTCTGAAAGATCCAGAGAGTTGCATTGGGAGGGACACAGAAGAACTGACTTGGTAAGATTCAATGAGTTTACTGAAAATGGAGTGTGGCCTTGGAAAGGTGGAATCATGGAAGGAAAAACGACTGAAAAATTCAGAGATATTTATCCTATCCCATCTGCAGATATAATTGCAAATCCAGGATTGAAGCAAAACGAAGGTTATTAATTAAAAACATAGATATATCATGAAAAAATATATAAATAAAGTATTATTCTTACTGACCTTCACTGCTTTAATAGTAGGTTGTGAAAAGGATGATATTGTGGTGATCAATGAAGACTTTACCACAGAGGTAAGTCTTTCGGCCGACAATATTGTTTTGGAAGAAGCAAATGAGGGAACTGAAGCCTTAAAGGTTACTTGGACCCAACCAGATTTTGGTTATAATGCGGCAGCAGAATATAGTGTTCTTTTCGATCTTTCGGGAGGAGATTTTACCAACCCAGAGTCAATTTCAGCCGGGAACGCATTGGAAAAATCTTTTAATACAGAAGATTTGAACAAGATTTTATTAAATCTTGGAGCAGAACCAGGAACGGCTACAACTTTGGACGTAAAGGTAGATATTATCATGTCTAAGCAATACAGAAGAGCTTCTGATATTTCAGGGCTTACAGCGACTGCTTATTCTGGTGTATTAGATCTTACAACACCTTGGGGTGTAGTAGGAAGCGCGACTCCAAACGGTTGGGGTGACGGACCAGACACGCCATTCTATAAAACTGATCAGGCGAATGTGTATGTAGCTTATATCAATATGATAGATGGTGAATGGAAAATCAGAAAAGACAATGACTGGGCCGTGAATTACGGATCATCTGATGGTGTCAACCTTGTTGAAGGTGGAGATAACATTCCGGTAACTGCAGGAACGTATAAGATTTTATTTGATGAAGATAATAAGACCTATACCATTGAAACTTTTAGCTGGGGCTTGGTAGGAAGTGCTACTCCAAATGGATGGGACGGACCAGACTTCCCATTGAATTATGATTCTTGTTCTGATACATGGAGAGCTGTGGTTAAATTGAATGATGGTGAATGGAAGATTCGTCAGAATAACGATTGGGCCGTGAATTATGGTTCAGACGGTGCCGATGGCAACTTGCAAGCAGGTGGTGCAAATATCCCTGTTACCTTGGGGTACTACCAGATTATTGTAGACCCGAATGCATTGACATACACCATTGAGAAAACGGATATTTACGGTGTAGTAGGATCAGGTTATAACGACTGGGGAGCAACACCAGATTTCCCTTTCACACCTGATTATTGCAATGAAGGAATTTATTATGCCAACAATGTTACCTTATTAGATGGTGAGATCAAGTTCAGAGTGAATAATGATTGGGCTGTCAATTACGGAGACACTGGACTGGATGGAATTTTGGAAGAAGGAGGAGATAATATTCCTTCTGCTGCAGGACTATATGATATCATGTTAGACTTCAGTAACCCAAGTGTTCCAACATATACTATGACAAAGAAATAAATCTGATTGTAAGTAGTAAAGAGGGCTGTTTTTGACAGCCCTTTTTTCCATTTTAAAATAGTTCGTATGAAAAAATTTTTACTATTCATCTTTTTAATTTCTACAACCTTATTCGGTCAACAGCTGGACGTAAGCTTTGACGTCAACCCAGAGACTTTTGAAGAAGACGAATTGATTACCATTACCGCATCTGATTTTGATCCTGCCGTGTGGGGAGTTTCAGATGTATACCT
>CAYQPI010000155.1:0-8297 GCA_964419405.1 uncultured Flavobacteriaceae bacterium | reverse complement strand
CCAATATAAATGATCTCATCCTTTTCATCTCTGAAATAATAGACGCCCGTTCTTTCTGGCAATTGATCAAAAACTGATTTAGGTAAGCCCGGCGGCAAGGTAGCCTGCCGTGAACCCGGTTTTAAAAATGAATCAAACACGGCTCTATCAGCATCCAGGGTCAACAATTTCTCGAATAATAGTGTCGTAGCGCGGGTGTCACCCATAGCGCGGTGCCTGTCATTCAAAGGAATCCCAACTGCCTTGCATAATTTTCCAAGGCTATAGGAGGGAAGGCCAGGAATCAATTTCCGGGAAAGCCGTACCGTGCAAAGTTTCTTTCTTTTAAAAGGAAAGCCCAGATCTGCAAATTCTTTATGAATCACATTATAGTCAAAATTGACATTATGGGCCACAAATATGCAGTCAGTAGTTAATTCAATGATGTGTTTCGCAATTTCATAAAACTTCGGAGCATCGGCCACCATATAATCTGTAATTCCGGTAAGTCTTGTAATACTATGTGGTATAGTACATTCAGGATTGACCAAACTTTCATAGGCTTCGATCACCTTATGACCATCATGAACAAGAACAGCGATTTCAGTTATGCGGTTCCCATGAATTCCCATTCCGGTAGTTTCTACATCGATGATGGCATATTTAATCGTTTTGTCAGGCATTAGATCAAGCTCATTTTAAACAAATTTAGTCTCTTCTAAATTAAGAAAGAATAATTTACTTATTTTGATTCATTAAAAATTCTTAAAACTTATTTTAATTGGACGAACATTTTTTTCAATGTCCCTATTGCTGGGAAGAAATCTCAATACTTCTGGATCCCTCAGTTACAGCTCAGAACTATGTGGAAGATTGCGAAGTTTGCTGCAATCCACTTGAAATTCATGCCAGTTTTCAATATAGAAATCTCATTAATTTTGAGGTGAAAAATCTAGGGCAATAAGGTTTATGAGATCTTCGAGATCATCTTTGCTCGTTGCCTTTTAGAGTCAAACCTCAGATAAATAATGATGAGAATTGACAAGAAACTACAAATCAAGAAACCGATGAACAGGGGCAGCGCTCTTTGATCGATAAACTTCCCGATATAAATACTAATAGGAACTGCCATGATTGTGGATAAAAAGCCCGTAATGGCTGCACCAATTCCGGCAATATGTCCAATAGGTTCCATGGCCATGGCTCTTAAGTTTCCAAATAAAAATCCAATAGAAAAGAATTGCATACCAAAAAAGCTCAAAAGCACAATGATACTAGGGTTAGGAGTATTGTAGAAAAGAATCAAATACAATAATGATATACCAAAAAAACTGATTATAGCCGTGTTTATGATGCGTTCCATACCGTATTTAACCACCAGGGTGCCATTTAAAAAAGTGGCAGAACCGATAGAAATCGCAAGGCCGGCAAATATATAAGGGAACTCTTCCTTTAAACCATATTGTGTATGGAAAATCTGCTGCGAAGAGCTCAGATAGACCATGAAGGAGCCTGTAATGAATCCAGAAATTATGGTGTAACCAATCGTTTTCTTGTGCTTTATGAGTTCCTTTAAGCCATCTGGAAAGATATTAGATGAAAATGTAACTCTCTTTTCTAAAGGAAGGGTTTCAACCTGCCTTTTCCAAAACCATATGGAAACAAGAACACTGAAAAACAATTGGATATAAAAAATGGCCTGCCAGTTATAATGATCGAGCACGAATTTCCCCATGGCAGGAGCAATAATTGGAACCAGGATAAAGACCACAGTTATAAAAGACATGATCCTGGCCATATAATCTCCATTATAAGTGTCTCTAACCATGGCAATGCTTATCGTACGCGGGGCCGATAAACCAATACCTTGTAAGATACGCCCTAATACCATCCAAAAAAGGCTTTCAGAATAAATACATATCATACTGGCAACAATAAATATAAAGAAGCCCATATAAACGATGGGTTTACGTCCCAAACTATCTGAAATAGGACCAAATAGGAGTGGACCTATGCCCAAACCAAGAAAAATCATGGTAATCAAAAGTTGCGTATCACTTGATTTCGTGGTGCCAATTGAAAAACCAATATAATCAAGTGCAGGAAGTAAGGCATCAATGGCCAGTGCTACAATTGACATTAAAGAAGCCATTAAGGCAACAAATTCAAACTGCGAATTTTTTTGATTTTTCATCCGGCAAAAATACGGCATTATATAATAGGAAAGACTGTTGGAAAATGAATTAATGGATTGCTAACAGTTAGGTAGCATGAGGGGCTAATGCCACGAATTATAATTTTTGAATCCATTTTAGCATAGAACTCATGTATTTGGGATGCAAGGATTGCCAATATTTGAAGTCAGTATTTTCGACCTGCATTATCGAATGATTTGCACCTTCTAATAAGATATATTCATTCTTTTTGTCTTTTGTATGAGACATGGTTTGCTTTATAAGATCCAAACTGTTCAGTGGAATAATCTCATCTTTAGAACCCTGTATCACGAGCAGTGGTGACTGAATGGTTTCAAAATAGGGCATGGGAGAAAAATTTAATTTTGTATCAAACACCACCTGATCCTCTTGAGGAATCCAAACGTGACTTAGCCAAGGCGCTGATTTATTTAAATTCACTTTTAGTTCAAGTTCTTTTTTCGATATATCCTGTCCGATGTACTGAAAAACAGCTTTTTGCAATTCAGAAGCATCAGCCATATCCTCAGGTTTAATGACATCCGTATTTCTGTTTTTCCAATAGTTTAAATCACTTTCTAATAAGGTAGAAGCAGGGCAACTCACCACAATTCCAAAACCCAATGTAGGTTCTTTGGTCAATAAATAGGGTACTTTGGTTCCTCCTTGAGAACTTCCTTTGATGCCAATATTGGCATAGTCAATTTTTTCAGATTGATGCAAAAATTCAAGGGCATGCAGATCATCTTCACACAAGTCAGGAATGCTTGCCAATTGCCAGTTACCATCCGAGATTCCGGTACCTCGTTTGTCTATATGAAAACTGATAAAACCCGCGTCAGCAAATAACAGGGCTTCAGCTCTGGAGGCGCTACGGTCTTGATTTCCAGAAGAAGTAACCAGGTATATGGCCTTACCATTAGGCTTATTAGGATAGTAAATAGTACCATACATCAATAATTCGGAAGATCTAAAACGGATGTCCTTAGATTTAATTCTGCTTTCACCAGCCTGACTTTTCTTATAAAGCTTTAGATCATACGAATTGCCATCAACAGATAATTTAGTGATTAATTCCTTTTTTTCAGAAGACACAGTAGAGAAATCGTATCTGTAAAAATCACTTTGAAGTGCGAATTTCAAGGTGTCATTCAAATAGTTGACATCACCAGCAGGAATACCAAAAGCATTCTGCGCCAGACTATTGAATTTAATTTGATAGGAATCATTTGCATGTTGAATGTTGAATTCAATATCTGTAATAAATTTCCCATGCTTAAAGGTGCCACTATATAGACCAGGCTCAATAGCAGTTTGAGCAGTCATGCTAAAACATATAAACACAAATACGAAAACTAAGTAATTCTTCATGATAAGGATCTCTTGTAATACGACTTGATAATGTAAAAAAAGTTACAAAATCAACATAGAAGTTTTAAGCATTTGGTCAAATATACCCTTGATAGGGTATGTTATTATATATTCTATTTAACATAATATTAATTATAGTACAAATGTAGTAATTTCTGAATAGCCGTATTTCAGGCTATTTTACATACGGTATAAAATCAAAGCTTGAGAAGCTTTGATTTTGTGAGCGAGCCGATGCGGCAGGGTTTTCCTGTAATTATTAGAGTATCATAAAGGGTATAGTGACTATTACATGAAACTTTTAATACATTAAAACTTCTTCAGAAATCGATATACTGTATAACAATCTAGAAATTTTCAAATACGGGATTCTCAGCGATTGGTATTCGATGATTGATCGTGGCGTTTTTTTTGTGGCG
Organism: uncultured Flavobacteriaceae bacterium; assembly: GCA_964419405.1. Taxonomy (GTDB): domain Bacteria; phylum Bacteroidota; class Bacteroidia; order Flavobacteriales; family Flavobacteriaceae; genus Lutimonas. The sequence continues at coordinate 4,333 of CAYQPI010000155.1, read as the reverse complement.
TTTGTTATTATGTTAAATAGAAAGCGGTTTTTTCCTCTGTAGTATAAAATCCATTTTACCTATTAAATCCTAATTGAATATAACTATCAGTATACCATTTGATGTTTAAAGGCTCTTCTGCATCATTGATGTCTTCTTCACTTACATCTTTTCCTGTTCCATAATTAATCTGATTAAAAGGATGCTTGATACCATTAACAATAACTACAATTCTACTCCCTTTTTTAATCAATTTACTGGTCATTCTGAAATTCTTGATCGGAATCGAGGTCTTTTTATTTGGAGTTAAAAGCGTTCTTTTTTCAATATTCTTTACCATACTTGCTCTTGCCGTAAATGGAATTGTTAAACTAAAGAACTTTCCTTCTGCTGTTTGTTCATACACTAATACATTGCAGTCAAAGTCTTTTTTATTGATAGACACATTTAAAACGCCACTAATACTTCCACTCAATTCAACATCTTCATCAAAGGGTTCAGTAGCAAATGAGAATCCTTCCCCTATGGTTAACGTTTCAGATACTATATTTCGATCTCCGCTTAGATTCCAGGAATATTGACTTCGATCTGAAAAATCTATCTCTTGTTCCAAATAACTTTTAGAATCGGATTCATCAGATAAACGGAAATGCTCATTTACACCCATATTTCCAGTATTATAGGTCGACTTAAAAGCCAATCCAGAGCGCTGATTACTCAAATATACCCTAAGTGTATCGGTCACCATTTTATCAAAAGAGGGTGCATGTTTCCAGGTATTTGAACCCATGACCTGATAATTGATCTTGTCCTTTAACAAAGCTGGTTTGCTAGCGCCTTTAAAAATATAGTCGAACCAGTCAAAGATCAAATGTTTAATATTGATCTGTGCTACAGGGTCTATGGTATAACCCAAAATATTTTTTTCAGGGAGTTCTTGTGCTCCAAAATGTGAATAAGGTCCAATTAAAAGATAATGTTCTGCATTTGTATTGTATTGATAATGAGATTTTATGTAATGCATCGTTCCAAACTGACCCCCATCGTAGTACCCTGTGGTACTCAAGATGGGAATCGTGATTTTAGAAAAATCCTCTTTATACAGGGTCATTCTTTTCCAATATGCATCAAATGCTGGATGTTCTAATTTTTGATTGAATCCTGGGTTTGGCACGCCATCTAAACTATCCAATTTATTATAAGCCACTCCTTCTTTATACCATTTGAAATTCAAGTCATTCCAATGTTTTTGGTCAAAATATGAAACTGTATCCAGGGTTTTGTTATTGGTAACATAAGGCCACCAGGGATAATGAAAGTTAAAATACACCCCGTTTTCCATAGGTTCTGCAATACCTGGAGCCGCAGCAACAGAAGGCACAATAGTTTTTAAGGCGGGATGCACCTTTTCTTTCATTGACGCCCACTGCACAAAACCGACGTAACTACCGCCATACATGCCTACTTCTCCACTGCTCCACTTCTGTTCTGATATCCAATCAATGACATCGTACACATCATTCCCTTCATGAACATAAGGAACGATTTCATCCGGACTTAGGTTTTTTCCTCTGGTATACGATATAAGGCCCACATATCCCCTACTGGCTACCTCATAGGCTCTATTGATGTCATCTGTTCGCGTGTAGATGGTGTGAAATAATATAGTTGGCTGGGGTTCTTTTGCAATTTTACTTCTAACTACTATAGCTGATATTTTAGCACCATCTCTGGTTGTAATTAGGATAGAATCTTGAACCAAATAATCGTTACCTTTTCTATGAACCATTCTTGGTTCTTGTCCATCTTCCTGAACAGAATTACAAGAAACTAAGCCTGTCAAAAGCAAGAATAATACGACCATGAAGCTATGAATTGATTTCATGTTGCGATTGTTTTATTTTGAATATTCAATTAATTCCTCGGTATAAGAAAAACCATCTTGAATTTGAGTCATATAAATAAAGTTTTTTATCTCAGGAGCATACACCCAAACATCATCTGTACGAGCATTTAGTCCTCGATTATTTGTTATTTTACCTTTATACTCAATCGTATAAGCCATAAAAGTACCCCCCTCAACAGTTACTTCTTTATAAGAAATCACTTCAGCATCCTGTATAAACTTACCCTTTGTAGATCCATCTGCACTTTCAAACTCACTTTCATATACCCATTTTTTACCAACTTTTAAAGGCCAATGAAACCTTGGAGTTTTACTTGTGCTAGGTTTAACAATATCCGATACTAAAATGGTATCATTTCCTGCTGTCATTCCTAACTCTCCTTTAAAATCAACTATGGTTTTTGTGTCAGTCCCATTAGATCGAATTTCTCCTTCTCCAGATACTCCTTTGTATTTCCATACCCATTTCTCTCCCATGGAATAATCAGTTATTACAGGTTTTTTGGCCGCTACGGCTTTTTCATTGCTCTTGCAAGAGCTCAAAAATAATATTGCTAATATCAATACTAATTTAATTGTGTTATGCAGCAGCATCATAATAATTTTCATAATTGTCGTTTTTAATGATTTATGATGCAAATTAAAGACGGTTACTCTTCTCAAAAAACAAAAAGTACATGAACGTAATATACGGTTATTGAACGTAAAGACATGCCTTAATTTTACCTTCACAGACTATTCCAATTCCTAAACTTAACAGATTGGCGGCTAGATACATCGATGGTTTCTCCCGATGTTAATTTTATCTGAAGTCTATTATTAAAATGAGGATGAATGTCTTGAATAAAATGGATATTTATGATCTGACTTCTATTGGCTCTGAAAAACACTGTGGGATCTAATTTTTCTTCTAAAAGATTTAGTGAACGTTTAATCATTGCCTTTTGGTCCCCAAAATATAAACGCGCATAATTTTCTAAGGATTCAATATAACGAATGTCAGACAGTGGTATAAAATAACATGCCTCACCATCCTTAATAAATATCTTTCGATGCATAGGCAGTACCTCAGGATTGGCCTTTCTTTTTTGAAGTAGTTCCTGTTTTACCTTTTCTATAGTTTTGGCAAAACGCTCTTCACGCAAAGGTTTTACCAGGTAATCTAAAGCGTTCAATTCAAAGGCCTTTACGGCATATTGGTCATAGGCCGTTGTAAAAACCACCTCTGGAACGGTACCAAGTTCTTCCAATAGATCGAAACCAGACTTCTCAGGCATGTGAATGTCAAGGAAAATAATATCTGGTTGTTCAGCTTCAATGATTTTGATGGCCTCATCTACATGGGATGCTTCACCAACTACATAAAATTCTTTATGTGGTTTTAAAGCACGTTTTACCTCCTCTCGAGCCAAACGCTCGTCATCTACGATAATGGTTTTAAATGTCTTCATCAGTTTTCAAAGGTAATAGGATTACAGCCTCAACTATATTGTTCTCTAATTCCGTTAGATGACAAGATGCAGCTGCTTTATATTGTATGGCCAGTCGTTCTGTTAAATTTTTAATTCCCAAGCCTTTAGTATTGCCTGGCATTAGTTTTCCCGGGTTTTGCACCTTAATCAGTAACTGGTCTTTGTGTTTAGCAATTTCTAATCTAACAATGCCTCCTTTTATAGACTTATCTATGCCATGTTTGATGGCATTTTCAACTAATAATTGAATACTCAAGGTAGGGATTTTAACCTGTTCAACGCTTTTATCTAAAGAGATGTCTATTGATAAGCGTTCTTCAAAACGCAGCTTTTCTAATTCTATATAATCATTGACCAAGGCCAGTTCCTGCTTTATCGAAATTAAATCCTCATCCTTTTCATATAAAGATGATCGCAATAAATCGGATAATAGATCAATGGCTCTTCGGGCTTTACCTGGATTTTCTTCGATCAAAGACTTAATAGAGTTTAATGAATTAAACAAAAAATGAGGATTCAATTGCGCCGATAAATTATCCAACTGAATTTGTTTTGAAAGAATGGATAATTGCGCATTTTCTTTAGCAGTAGCCACCTCTCTTTGATAAAAATGATACAAGTGATAGGCAAGAATCCAGATCGACATCAACCTCAAGCCTGTCAGTAATATAGGATCCCAATAAATCAGTGCTTTCCATAAATCTCGTTCCTCTCCTGCGATAGCAGTCCAATAGACATACCATTTTACATTGTTTAAGAATACATATAAAATGGCTAAAATAAGGATGCTTGGAATTACGCGATACAATAAGTTCTTTAGGGGCAGATCATTCCATTTTTTTGTTAAGGCATATCTTCTATAAAAATGGGTAAGAAAAATACCAATGGCTATGTCTAACACATAATTTAGAAAGGTATAAAACGCACTATAATGATCTCTTGTATACACCGTATACGCCCAATAGATCGACACGGT
>CAYQPI010000154.1:0-49449 GCA_964419405.1 uncultured Flavobacteriaceae bacterium | reverse complement strand
TGGAAACAACTGTACATAATAACATACATTTTCCTGATTGCACAACAACGCTTCCATGCGCTTGTTTTGCTAATTTTCCGGTTTCAATAGAAATTTCTCTACCGTCACCTAAGTCAATGACCTCTCTAAAAACTTTTGGTTTCATAATTTTTCTTTAGAATTTACCTCATGCGGGTAAATAAGTTAATTCATGGTTAAACTTGTAGTTGTGTTGTCATGCCTCTAAAATCGAGGTCATAGTTTGCCAATGAATTACTCTAGTTTCCATTTCTTTATCACAAAGAATGGTGTTTTGGAATTAGACAACGAAAGTAAAAAACTTTTATTCTAAATCCTAGTATAAAAAAAAGATAAAAATAAAAGAGAGGCATAAAGCCTCTCTTGTAATTATTTTCTTAATCCTAATTCTTTGACAATTGCACGATATCTTGTAATATCTGTTTTTATCAAATAGTTTAATAGGTCTCTACGTTTTCCTACCAATTTCACCAATGATCTTTGAGTGTTAAAATCTTTGCGATTGTTTTTCAAATGACCAGTTAAGTGATTAATACGATGCGTAAATAATGCAATTTGTCCTTCAGAAGAACCGGTGTCTTTTTCAGATTTCCCGTGCTTAGCGAAAATCTCTTTCTTTTTTTCTGTACTTAAATACATGCTAACATTAAAGTTTAAATTAATAATTTTTATGTACTATTTTCATAAATAGGCCGCAAAGATACTAATGTTTATTTGATTCGCAACATTTTAATTTAACATCTTTTTTTACAGGCTTTTAAACCTCTGTGTAGTTTTAAAGTCTTAGAATAATAAAAACAGTTTTATATAGTTATAATTATAAGCTTAATTCTCCATTTTATGTACAAAAATAGTTACATCCTATTTAAACGATTCATAGTATTACCCTTGATGATGATTCTCTTTGCTGTAAGCTGCGACACAAATGACAGTGTTTCAGATACTGAGACCTTAAGCTCTATCCAATCAGAGACAGACGATCTTTTAGTTATTCAAAGTATGGAAGAGCATATTGATGACATGATCGAAAGTCTTTCCTTCGATATCGATCAGGTTGATTTATTCAAGAGTGACAATTCCAAACTATTCATCTCACCACATCAAATTCCAGAGTGTGCCAGCATAACTGCCAATTTAACTAATAATACGCTGGAAGTAGTGCTCGACTTTGGAGATGGTTGTAAAACAGAATTTGACAATATTCTTTCAGGGAAGATCTTAATAAGTATTGCTTATAGTTCAGAAGATTCTAAAAAAAGAATCCTACAATCCTTCGAAAATTTCACATTTAATGAACGGAAAATCGAAGGAAGTATCAGCAAGGAACGATTCAAAAGAATGGGTGAATCAGCCGCCTACTCACTTATAAATAAGGAATTAAAAATTACCTGGGAAGATGGATCCTTCAGCAGGCTTCAATCGAATCGAAAAAGAGAATGGATCAAGGGATTTGGCAATCTAATTTGGACAGACAATGTGTATTTGATCTCAGGAGAAAGCATGCTTACAGACAGAAAAGGAAATACAAGAACAATTCTTATTACTGAGCCTCTGCGCAGAGAGGTCTTTTGTGAAAACATTGTGAGCGGCGTATTAGAAATCACAAAAAATGACACAACTTCATATCTTAATTACGGTGAAGGAGAATGTGATAACCTGGCTACCTTGACCATTGGAGACATCGAAACAATGATTGAATTAAAGAATCGAAAATAAGTCTTCAAATTCAATACATAAAAAAGCCTCCTGAATCAGGAGGCTTTTTTTATGGTATTTCGTTTACCTTCGTATTGGATTGTTTTGAATCAAATCAATATATAGGTTAATTTCTTCTTTTAAGTTTTTTCTCTTGACGATCTTATCTAAGAAACCATGCTCCAATAAGAACTCTGAGCGTTGAAATCCATCTGGAAGATCCTTCCCTGTGGTATCTTTTACGACTCTTGGTCCGGCAAAAGCAATTAAGGCATTTGGTTCTGCGATATTAATATCCCCTAACATGGCATAAGAAGCAGTTGTTCCGCCCGTAGTAGGATCAGTACATAGAGAAATATATGGAATCTTGGCTTCTGCCAACTGAGCCAGTTTTGCTGAAGTTTTCACCAGTTGCATTAGAGAAAGTGATGCTTCCTGCATTCTGGCTCCTCCTGATTTAGAAATCATCAAAAAAGGTATTTTCTTCTTAATGGAATAATCAATGGCACGGGCTATTTTCTCTCCCACTACACTTCCCATTGATCCACCAATAAAACTGAAATCCATGGCAGCAATCACCAGATTTTTTCCCAGCGATTTCCCAACTGCAGTTCGAACCGCGTCATTTAGATTTGTTTTCTTCTGCGCCTCTTTAATTCGGTCAGTATATTTTTTAGTATCGACGAATTTCAATGGATCTTTAGCGGTTAATTTAGCATCCAGCTCTTTAAATTTATTGTCGTCAAATAATATTTCGAAATACTCTGCGCTTCCTATTCGCACGTGATAACCATCCTCAGGACTTACATATAAATTAGCTTTTAAATCATCCGAATCAATGATTTTTCCACTTGGAGTTTTATACCACAGTCCTTTCGGCGTGTCTTTCTTTTCATCCGTAGGGGTTTGAATCCCTTTATTCTTTCTTTTAAACCAAGAACTCATATACGCTTATTTTACATTGTCATTGTTAGAGGTGACAAAGATTATAAAAATTAAGTTAATCTGGCAAGTAATAAAAAAAACGGAGTACTTCTAATTTAAAAGTACTCCGCTCAGTGTGTTATGCAACTATAAAGTATCTACGTTGTTAAGGTCTTTAAAGGCTTGTTGAATTCTGTCTTTAAATGTTTCTTCTCCTTTTCTCACCCAAACTCTTGGGTCATAGAATTTTTTATTTGGCGAATCTGCCCCGTCAGGGTTACCAATCTGTCCTTGCAGATAGTCAGATTTATCAGACATATAATCTCTTACTCCTGCCATATAAGCATATTGCAAGTCAGTATCAATATTCATCTTGATCACGCCATATCCAATAGCTTCTCTAATTTCTTCCAGTGAAGATCCTGATCCTCCGTGAAATACAAAATCTACCGGGTTTTTTTCTGTATTGTATTTTTCTTCAATAAATTTTTGAGAATTATCCAGGATTTTTGGTGTAAGCTTTACATTTCCTGGCTTATATACACCATGAACATTACCAAAGGAAGCAGCAACAGTAAATCGTGGGCTTACTTTTAATAGCTCCTCATAGGCATAGGCAACTTCTTCAGGCTGCGTATATAATTTTGAAACATCAACATCGGTATTATCTACACCATCTTCTTCCCCACCTGTAATTCCGAGCTCGATTTCCAGTGTCATTCCCAGCTTATCCATACGCTCAAGATACCCTTTACAGATCTCAATATTTTCTTCAATCGGCTCTTCTGACAAATCAATCATGTGAGAACTGAACAATGGAACTCCATTTTCTTCATAAAATGCCTCTCCAGCATCTAATAAACCATCTATCCAAGGAAGTAATTTTTTAGCACAGTGGTCTGTGTGCAAAATTACAGGAACATCATAGGCTTTCGCCATGACATGAACATGTTTTGCACCAGCAATGGCCCCTGCGATGGACGCTTTTTGACCTTCATTGCTCAATCCTTTTCCTGCGTTAAAATGAGCACCCCCATTTGAAAACTGAACGATCACCGGAGCATTCAATTCTTTGGCTGCTTCTATAACAGCATTGATTGTACTTGAACTAATAACATTGGCAGCAGGCAAGGCAAAACCCTTCTCTTTAGCTAATTGAAAGATTTCTTGTACCGTATCACCGGTAGCAACTCCTGATTTAATTTTTTGTGACATTTTATTTGGTTTTAGTGTAAATGACTAGTGAACAAAAATACGAAATTCTTCTAATTAGAAAGGATAATTTATCCCAATATTGTAGACGGCACTTCCAAAGTTGTAATTGATGAACCATTTGTCATCTCTAGGTAAATATGGTTCATAGGTTTTAAAACCAATATCAAATCTGAACACCAAAAACCCAAAATCATATCTGAGACCAAAACCAGAACCCAGGGCTGTATTTCTTAAAGAACTTAAACTTGTGAATTTCCCCTCTTCTGTGACCAGATTCGAATCTGTAATATCCCATATGTTTCCCGCATCAATAAATAAGGCACTATTAAACTTATTCGTCAATTTAAATCTGTATTCCAGGTTTCCTACCAGTTTAAAGGTCCCTACCTTGTATTCCAAATTATTCAATTCCCCTCCCGGACCAAGGTCAAAGGTTCTCCAGGCACGCATCTCATTGCTACCACCAGCACTATAACTTCTACTAAAAGGAACATTCGATGAATTTCCATATGGAAGGGCCGCTCCAATAAACGTTCTGAAGACCAGGATATTTTCATCTCTTAATTCCCAATACTTTTTGTATTCAAATTCTACTTTGAAATACTGAGCCACCGGCACATCTAAAAACGTTTTTTGACCAATCTCATTTTCATTTCTAAAAACCAGATTTGTAAATGTTCCTGACGAAACAAATCGCGCCGTAAAATGGGAGAAATTGTTATCATTCACATTTTCTCTGGTATTGTAAATAAAGGAATACCCGATAATGGGAACAAAAGAATTCTCTATCAAAATAGACCTTCTCTCATCTACATCCGACACCGTATCATATTCATCCGGATAATTGACCTCATTACTCGGGTCGTCCAGAAAAGTATCTATAAAATCAATAAAAATATCATTATTACTTGCCTGATTATTAGGCAAACTAACGCCATAAACAGACTCAGCAACATCATTCAACTTGCGATATTCAGAGTCATATATAGGGAAATAATTATCAATATTCTGATTCTTTATATAAGAGGCGTTAAAAAGGTCCAATCTGTGCCCCACCTTTTTAGAGCTTTTCCAGTCATATGCCATACCAGCTGTAGTAGTCTGCCTGTCAAGTCCTACATTTTTTTGAAAACTCAAGCTGGCATCAAAATTTGTTGTCGGCGCCATATATTTGGGAATAATATTGGAGGTATTAATCGGGAATAAAATCCGAGGAAATCGCAATGAGGCTCCAGTTAACACTTCCCAACCGTTAAAAAAATTGTCATTGTCAGAGGCATCATTTGCCAAATTAAAAAAGGACCCCTGAAAGGTCAATTCCATGATTTCAGACCCTTTAAACATATTTCTCCCTAAAAAAGAAAATTTTCCTAAAATTCCAAAGGGCTTTATGTTCGATGTCGTTGCATCTAAGTCAACTGTCAAGGCATATTTCTTCAAAGGATTCAAATAGACATCAGCGGTCAATGATTCATCTTCATTTTCGGTATAGGCAATGTCTACTGATGAAGAAAATGTTTGCAGGTTTCTGATATAATTCTGAGTCTGAGACTTTTCTGAATCTTTATACAAGCCATTTGGTGTGATAAACAAAGAATTTACCAAATACTTGGGTTTGAATTTCATTTTGTCAAAACTATAAAAGTTGTACCCCTTATAACTGACTGAATCCTGAATCTCTTTATCCCGGTTCTTAATCGAAAAATCAGTATAAATATTTACCCGTTTGACCACCTGTGCCTTATATGGTTCCTTGATTACGGTATCATTTCGATTGAATGTTCGGTCTGGAATCTTCAGCAAAACATCTTTCATATACGACTCTTTGATAGAATCAGTCCAAAAGCCCATGCTGTAATTATTGAAATGATAGATCCCAGAATTTCTAAACAAGGTAACAAGCCTTGACTCTTCTTTTTCAAAATCCTCAAATACGAATGGCTCTCCCTGCTTTAAATAAGACTTTTCTTTATTAGCAAGGTACAGGGAATCCAGAACTGGCGATTCTATTTCGGCACTTACCGAATCAATATAATATTGCTTGTTCGTACTCACATTATAGTCTACGGCTAACTCTTTCTCACCTACCTGTCTTATGGAATAATCAACTTCGGCTTCAAAAAACCCTACAGAAATAAAATAGTCCTTCAAGGTACTCGCAGAACGTCTCGCTTTTAAATCATCAAAAATAACCGGCGCCTCACCTTTCTTTAAAAACCAATTATTCACATTCTTCTTGTTATTGTAAATAACATAGGTTTGTTTTTTAGAAAAAACACGTTCATAGCGACTATACTTCTTTGAATGATTTGCAATCCACTCATCAAATGTCATTTCAAAATCAGGATTACCGAAATTGTAGAAATACAAGGAGAGCGGCATCCCCAAGGATCTTCGATTGGGTTTTTGAGCCAAATAATTATTGATCTTAGATTCCTTATTCTTTTCGCCGTTGATCAATACGACATTTTCTTTGAGCAATTTTTCGTTTTCTTGCACATATTTAATACTATTGCATGACACCAATAGCAGAAGTATCAATACTAAAAACAGTATTTTGGTGAACGAAGAAGGCAATAGCAGGAATTTAATTTATTCAAAAGTAACACTATTTAAATGTTAAGCAAAAATCAGTTAAAATTTATCCGTGGTTTGAAGAAAAAAAAAATTCGTCATGCTGAAAAATTGTTTATTGCTGAAGGAATCAAAGTGGTTGAAGAGCTGATCAGTTCCTCTTTTGATATTCATCAACTCTATGCAACTTCCTCCTATGCCAATCCACTTAATGCCTCAGATATTCAGGTAATTAGTGAGAAAGAATTGCAGCTTATCAGTGATTTTTCTAATCCAAATCAAATCATTGGAATATTTAGAATGCCCGCCTCAGAGGCAATTAAAAAAACGGGCTTAACTGTGGTTCTCGATGACATCAATGATCCTGGTAATTTAGGCACTATCATCCGCCTATGTGATTGGTTCGGAGTATCTCAGTTACTTTGTTCAGAAAATACGGTTGATTGTTTTAATCAGAAAGTAGTTCAGGCCAGCATGGGTTCTTTGACAAGAGTTTCAATAGTTTATGCGGATATATCAGATTTTCTAAGCAGCGATCAAAGAAAAGTCTATGGAACCTTTCTAAACGGTAAAAATATTTACGACGAAAGTCTTGATAAAGAAGCTGTCGTTGTGCTTGGAAATGAAGCCAACGGTATTTCAAACGACATTGAGAAACTTATTGAAAATAAGATCACCATTCCTCAGTTTGGTGAGTCTCAAAAAACCGAAAGCTTGAATGTCGCTATGGCTACGGCTATTGTTCTAAGTGAATTTAAGCGCTGATCAAAATTGATTAATCGTTTTACGGATAGCGACCAATTTGCTCAACAAGTCCTCCAGATAATCCAAATTAAGCATATTGGCGCCATCAGATTTTGCATGCTGAGGTTCTGGATGGGTTTCAAGAAAAATGCCATCGACACCTACAGCAATACCTGCTTTGGCGATAGTCTCGATCAGTTCCGGCTTTCCTCCGGTCACACCACTACTTTGATTTGGTTGCTGTAATGAATGTGTAATATCTAATACCGTTGGTGCATACTCTTGCATCACTGGAATTCCTCTGAAATCAACAAGCATATCCTGATATCCAAACATGGTTCCTCTATCGGTGATCAATGCCTTATCATTTCCTGAATCAAGCACCTTGGTAACGGCGTGTTTCATGGCCTCAGGGCTCATAAACTGCCCTTTCTTTAAATTGACCGTTTTTCCTGTATTAGCAGCTGAAACAACCAAATCTGTCTGCCTGACCAAAAATGCCGGGATTTGTAAAATATCAACATATTCAGCTGCTTTTTCGGCATCACTTTCTGTGTGAATATCAGTTACGGTAGGAATATTAAATTCGTTGGAAACCTTTTTTAATATTTTCAATGCCTTTTCATCACCAATTCCTGTAAAGCTGTCTATTCGAGATCGATTGGCTTTTTTAAAGCTCCCCTTAAAAACATAAGGGATTCCTAATTTATCAGTAATCTTTACAACCCTTTCTGCAATTCGCATTGCCATTTCTTCGCCTTCAATGGCACAAGGTCCTGCTAATAGGAAAAAATTATGCTGATCTAGATGCTTTAAACCAGGTATTTGCGATAAGTCCATATGTTCGTTCTTTTTACAAAGATACAGTTAAGTTTACATATCCTAAAAGATGGAAACATCCCATTGAAGCCTTACCATATGCTCGGTATTGTGATCAACAGTAAATTGATGGTAATCCAGGTAAGAATAATCAATCGTCAACTTGTTTTTATGTCCTTTGAAAAACCAGTTCAAACCAAAGGTATACTCATAATTGTTATTTCCTGAAATGTCTGAATCAGGGTCATAAAAAGCCTGACGAGCAAAAACCTCGAGTGGCTTTGGAAACTTATCAAATAAATAATGAAAAAAATACCCCACTTGAAAATAGTTACCCATCAACAAGGTTTCTTCTAGGTTTACTTTGTCATCAATATTCTTAAAATGCAATTCCTGATCAAAGCTTAAACCTCTGTATTTAAAGGCCGTTTCAAACAAAAACTGATCAACCTTATACTGACCATCGACTCCAGCCTCATATCCGTATAACTGGCCTCCTCCACTTGTTGAGAACCTTGTATAAGGAGAGGTGTTGGTAACTGCCGCCACTGCCACGGAAGCCACAAACTTCTCATGAAACTTTAAATCAGAACCAGAAAAACCCAACACTTTTCCGTTCGGATTCCATTGCAAACGCCCCATATACATAAGATTATCGTCATCTCCTATGGTTCCGCCACGTCCACTTCCTGTTAATATTTCGGCCCAATAGTTGAAATTGGCTGCGCCTCCACCATCAATATTTCCATAAAAGCCGATTCCTTGCTGTCTGTCAATAGTAAATATTCTGTTGATCAAAGATCGTTCAAGACCTGTCTGTTTTCCGGAAGATATCACCCGTTCACGAGAATACCTGGCCTTCCATTGACCAACTCGAAACTTGAAATAGGAATATTTCTCGATCTGTGCCCTAAAGTCCAGTAAATTTCCTCCTCGAATGTCCTGTTCCAAATAAAAATTAAATTCAGGTCGACCCACATAGCCTCCAAATTTAATCCTGGCCCGACTAATTCCCATATTGATATCATCATCACTAAAATCATCTTCATTGGTCGGAAAGTTATAATGTGGATAAGCAGCTCTAAACTGACCTCTAAAGTCAATATAGAACATATACTTGTCATCATCAAAATGGAACTCGAACCCCTTGCCTTTTTTTAAATAAAAATCTTTTTTTTCTGCGATCTTCTTTTCTTCTTCCTGAGCAAAAGACTTCGCAATCATAAAAACACTCAAAAAAACAATTAATAGTAATCGTTGTGTCATAACTCTTCTAATTTGTTACATTTTGAAAAAGCGTCTCAAGACTGATAATCTTCCGATTCAGTTGCAAGGTCCTAAAACCATTTTTTGCAGCAAAATCGAAGACATCGGCCCTCATATCTTTATCTGTTAAAAAAACTAAATTCCAATAATTATCTGAACTGTTCTCAACTTCCTTAATATTAGGAAGTTTCAGAAGCATCATTTTATCCACACTCACATCAAATTCAACTTCAATAACCTGATGCTGATCTGTAAGCAGGTCTTCAAGTTTTTTATCTGCAACAATAGCTCCTTTATCAATGATTATGACTCTATCGCACATAGCCTCCACTTCCTGCATGATGTGGGTAGACAATAAAATTGTTTTCGACTTTCCGATCTCTTTGATAAGATCTCTTATGTCCTTTAATTGATTTGGGTCTAGCCCAGTAGTAGGTTCATCAAGAATTAATACTTCGGGATCATGAAGTAAGGCAGCCGCAAGTCCTACCCTTTGACGATAGCCCTTTGATAACTGACCTATTTTCTTTCCTTTTATATCTAATAAACCGACAAGGTCAATTACTTCCTGAATTCTTTTACTGTCAATTTGATGAATATCTGCATGAAACTTCAAATATTCTCTAACATAAAAATCGAGGTACAAAGGATTGTGTTCTGGTAAATAGCCAACTGATTGCTTCACTTGCAAACTATGTTCCATTGTGCTATATCCATTAACATGTACCGAACCACTTGTTGCTTCAATATAGGTTGTAATAATTTTCATCATGGTAGATTTTCCAGCACCATTTGGCCCTAAAAATCCAACAATTTCTCCTGAATCAATCTTAAAACTAACGCCCTTCAAAGCTTTTTGAGTGCTGTAGTTTTTTACAATATTGTCAACCAGAATAGACATAGATCTGACTATTATTTAAATCTGTGCAAATAAACAAATTTTTAGCACAATTGCTTGACAAATCACTAAGAATAATATAGGATATTCAGAGTTTATATTGAATTATCATCAATCTTTTCGAAAAAACCCTTGCAATTGAAAAATTAATTCATAGATTTGCTGCCTAATTTTGATTTTAATGACTATTTCTGTACAAATTTCTAACTGGTTTTACTTCTATTTTTTTACAAAATAGGAATGAGACTTGTGATGTATAGATCAATTATTATAACATATTAAGTCTCGTTTTAACGAGGCTTTTTTTTTATTTATAACTCAAGAGAAAAATGAAAATAGCCATCCAGGGAATAAAAGGATCTTTCCACCACATCGTGGCCAATAAATACTTTGGTCAGGATATTGAATTGGTGGAATGTATGTCTTTTACTGAAATCCCTGCCTTATTAAACCAAGGCAAGGTAGATAGTGCAGTCATGGCTATAGAAAACTCAATTGCTGGAGCCATACTGCCTAACTACGCTTTGATCGATGAGTTTAATTTGAGTATCACGGGTGAGGTTTATATAAACATACATCATCACCTCATGGCCTTAAAGGGACAAACTTTAGAAGACATCAAAGAAGTATGGTCACATCCTATGGCGCTATTACAGTGTCGCAAGTTTTTCAGAAATAAACCTGAATTTAAATTGATTGAGGAAAAAGATACAGCCGAAGTCGCTAAAAGAATTCAACGAGATCAGATAAAAGGAGTTGCAGCCATTGCGAGTAAAATGGCGGCAGACATGTATGATCTGACAGTTTTAAAAGATGACATACAGACGATAAAGAACAATTCAACACGTTTTTTTATTTTAAAAAACAGTGATGACAGTCCCTACAATCCGAGTAAATTAGGTAGTGTAAAAGATAAGGCCTCCGTAAAATTTGTCACAAAACACGATGCGGGTAGTCTGGCTGAAATATTGGATATCTTTGGAAAGCACGAGCTCAATCTCACTAAAATCCAATCATTGCCGATAATCGAAAAACCGTGGAACTATGCTTTTTTCATAGACCTGGTCATAGAAGATTTCGTTCTTTATAAAAATGCCCTGCACCTCATTTCAAAGAAAGTCAGTCATCTCAAAATATTGGGTGAATATCATCAAAATAATCTATAATGTTACGCACAGCGAAAAGATTACATAATGTTAAAGAGTACTACTTCTCTATCAAATTGAAAGAAGTAAGGTCGCTTATGGAACAAGGCAAACCTATCATTAACCTGGGTATTGGCAGTCCTGACCTATCTCCACCTGAAAAGGTGATCGCTGCGCTTAAAAATGCTGATGCTCATGGTTATCAAAGCTATCAGGGACTTCCTGATCTTAGAAAAGCCATCTCTGATTTTTATAAAAAATACTACAATGTAGAACTAAATTTTGTCAATCAAATTCTGCCATTAATGGGATCTAAGGAAGGAATTCTTCATATTTCAATGGCATTTTTAAATCAAGGAGATAAAGTTCTGATCCCAGATCCTGGATACCCTACTTATGCTTCTGTGACAAGACTGATCGAAGCCGAACCAGTTTTTTATAAGCTACAGGAGGATAAACAATGGTGGCCTGATTTAATAGCTTTGGAAGAAAATGACCTGAGTGATGTAAAAATAATGTGGGTCAATTATCCGCATATGCCTACAGGTAGCAACGGAAACGAAGAATTGTTTAAAGAATTGGTTGCCTTTGGTAAAAAACACGAGATATTGATCGTCAATGACAATCCGTATAGTTTTGTCTTGAACGACCAGCCTCAGAGCATATTATCGGTTGAAGGAGCGAAAGATGTTGCCATCGAATTAAATTCTCTGAGCAAAACTTTTAACATGGCAGGATGGAGAGTGGGAATGGTCGTTGGGCATGAAGATCATCTCAATGCTATTCTGAAAGTAAAGAGCAATATGGACTCCGGTATGTTTTATGGTATTCAGAAAGGAGCCATTGAAGCCTTAAAATTATCTTCTGATTGGTTCGACTCAATGAACCTTATTTATAAAGAAAGAAGGGGCGTTATTTGGAAAATATGCGACATATTAGGTTATACCTATGACAAAAATAGTTCTGGTCTGTTTGTTTGGGCAAAAATACCTGCTGGTAAAAAATCTGAAGAAATAACAGATATGATTCTATACGATTTCGACGTGTTTATTACTCCTGGAACTGTATTCGGGGCTCAAGGAGAAGGCTATGTTAGATTTTCTCTTTGTGTAAGCAAAGACAAGATGATGGAAGTAATGGATCGTATCGCAAAATTGAAAGCCTCATGAAGAAAATAGCAGTTATAGGATTAGGACTTATTGGCGGATCACTGGCACTGGAATTAAAAAAGAATTCATGGGCTAGCATTTATGGAATTGACAAAAATGAGGATCACTTGAACAAAGCCCTGGAATTGGGCATCATTTACAAAAAAGCAGATCTGAGTATTATTCATGACATGGATGTTGTGATTATAGCTGTACCGGTGAATATCATTCCTGAATTATCAGTTGAGGTATTGGATCGAATAAATAAAAACACCCTGGTTTTTGATGTTGGTTCTACCAAACTGGCGGTATGTGATGCGATCAAAAATCACAAAAACAGACAAAATTTTGTGGCTTTGCACCCCATAGCCGGAACAGAATATTCAGGGCCTGAAGCAGCTATTTATGACTTATTCACAAACAAGGTGAATATCATCTGCCAAAAAGAACTGAGCAGCCCAGAAATGATAGCACGCACGATTGACATTTTTGAAAGCCTGAAAATGAAAAATGTCTTTATGGATTCTGCCAGTCAGCATGACACCCATATTGCCTATGTTTCTCATTTATCGCATATCAGCTCCTTTATGTTAGGAAAAACGGTGCTCGAAATTGAAAAAGATGAAAAGAACATATTTAATATGGCCGGCAGTGGATTTGCGTCTACGGTAAGGCTAGCCAAAAGTAATCCGGAAACCTGGACTCCGATTTTTATGCAAAACAGGGAAAACTTATTAAAATCATTAGAAGAATACATTAAAAATTTAAATCAATTTAAAGATATATTAACTAAAGAATCAGCCGATGACGTTTTAAACATCATGGAAAACACAAACAGAATCAAAGACGTTTTGGCCGGAATTAAACATGAATGAAAATGGAAAACAAAAATTTTAGAACATGGTTGGATGCCATGGAATTACAGCATCCTCTTGTAATAGCAGGGCCATGTAGTGCAGAGAGTGAAGAGCAAGTGCTTGAGATCGCCCATGAATTAAAAAACACTGATGCAACTGTATTCAGAGCTGGAGTATGGAAACCAAGAACCAGACCTGGATCCTTTGAAGGAAATGGAGCAATTGCACTGCCTTGGCTTAAAAAAGTTAAGGAAGAAACCGGATTGTTAACCGCCATTGAAATTGCGAATGCACAGCACGCTAAACTTGCCCTTGAGTTCGATATTGATATCCTTTGGATTGGAGCGAGAACAACCGTAAATCCTTTTGCTGTTCAGGAAATTGCAGATGCCATCGCCGGAACTGACAAAATCGTATTGGTAAAAAACCCTATCAATCCTGATTTGGCCTTATGGATCGGTGCCATTGAAAGATTACATAAAAAGGGAGTTACCAATTTAGGTGCTATTCACAGAGGGTTTTCTTCGTTTAGAAAATCGAATTACAGAAACATTCCAAGCTGGCAGATCCCTATTGACTTAAAAAGTAAATATCCAACCTTGCCGATTATCAATGACCCTTCACATATTTGTGGAAATCGCGACGGAATTTTTGATGTTTCCCAAACTGCTCTGGATCTAAAAATGGATGGGCTGATTATAGAAACTCATTGTAACCCTGACAAGGCATGGAGTGATGCTCAGCAGCAGATTACACCGGCACGACTTGTTGAAATTATGGATGAATTAAAAGTTCGTAAGCCTCGATTTGAAAGAGAAGAATCTGTTTCTAAACTAAATGCACTCAGAAAGGAAATTAATGCCAAGGATGAGCAATTGTTAGAGACACTTTCTGAACGAATGCAAATCGTTGAGAATATTGGAAAAGCCAAAAAAGACAGTAATGTTGCCGTTCTTCAGAATACCAGATGGAATGAAATTCTGGTAAAGGTGATAGAAAAAGGTGAAGAGCAAGGACTGTCCAAAAATTTTATCGAAAAGATCTTCAAAGCAATTCACCAGGAGTCTATTGCACATCAGGAAGATATTATCAACGGTTAATTCGATAAACCTTTTTATATTTTATTCTTTGGGATTCTTATCTTTGATATTGAATCCCAAAGTTTTTTTTTGCAAAAACTTGATTTCAAAAGTGCTCGTTACTTATCACTTTTGAGTAAAAAGAAATCGAAGACCTTCCTTTGCAAAAATACTTTGGCTGGTTGCTTGTTGTAAAAAATCACAAAAAACGCTGATCAAAATGACTGTACATAACCTAGCTGAAACTAATTCTGTTTTAAACCATTTTATTTCTGAAATCAGAAATATTGATATCCAAAAAGATTCTATGCGGTTTAGAAGAAATATTGAAAGAATTGGAGAAATCCTGAGTTATGAAATGAGTCAGGAATTAAATTTTAAGCCTGATAATGTGCGTACTCCTCTCGGCGAAAAAAACGTTCCAGTAGTAGCCGAACAACTTGTTCTTTGTTCTGTTTTAAGAGCAGGACTTCCCTTGCATCAAGGCGTTTTGAATTATTTTGATCAGATTGAAAATGCATTTATTTCAGCCTATAGAAAACACACAACTGATGAAGATTTTGACATCATAGTTGAATACCTGGCTTCACCTTCATTAGATGGAAAGACTGTTATTTTGGCCGACCCAATGCTGGCCACAGGGAGTTCACTCGTTGCGGTCTTAGAAGCATTAAAAAAAACGGGAGATATCAAACAAATCCATATCATAGCAGTAATAGCTGCACAACAAGGCATTGAATTTATATCAAATCATTTTCCGGAAAATTGTCATTTATGGGTCGCCACCATAGATCCTGATTTAAACACTAAAGGATATATTGTTCCTGGCTTGGGAGATGCGGGAGATTTGGCATTTGGCACAAAAAAATAGTGCTAAAACAGTTTGAAAATAAACGTCAGCACAAACAGGTATAGAACGAGTTCTTTTATCCAGTATCTGTTTATTACCTGCAAATAGTTCGCAAACAAAACACTGATGGGGAAAAATAAAAATAGTAGTTCTGATCCGTCTTTTTCAGGTGCTATGATAACCAGAATAAGAGAGATCCCTATATGAAAAATCAAAAGTGACCAGGTTGCTTTAAAATCTATTTTTGCCAGTAAGGACCTTTTTGTCGTCGGATAAATTGCGATTAATGAAAGTATTCCCATCAATAAGAGTGGTATCAAATACCCAGCACTTAAATACGGCCCCATTGCCAAATCAAAACTCACATCCCAAAGTCCATAAAAACGATCAAGGTCATCAAAGGCCAGTAAATAAGTGTAAGACAAAAATATTGGGGTGAAAACACCAATTAAAGGAATCATAAAATTCTTCCAGTCAATTTTTCTGAAGATTACGATTGCGGCATACACTAATACTAGGTAAATTAAACTGCCTGCATAAAACAAACTGCCTATACCAATCCAAAAGGCACCATCAAATATTTTTTCTTTGGTTTCTAAGGATGATCTCAGACTATAAATCCTCCTGAAGGCAAAAAGCAAGATAAAATTTGAAACAAAAATTCCATTCGACAAAAAGGCATTCGGAAAAAAACCGGTCAACAGTATGAAAAAAAGAATGGCGTATGAGTTGTCTTCAGTTAGCGAATTCTTTCGAATGATGAAATTCAACACAAACACAGTTACAATCGCCAAGAACAGAAAAAGCCCATTTTTGACGAAAAAATAAAAACTTAAGGGCTCTGAATTCGCTTTGATCAGCGTGATCAAAAAAATAATAAAAACCAAAACTGCAAGAATCAAAAAGTTTATGGGCTTGGTTTTATTAAAAAAATTGGCAATCATGATGATATTTTTTAATTTTGCCCCGTCTAATTGGCAAACTCAATTATCTTTGCACAAGATTAAGCTAATGTAAAAACTTTTACAACATAAGCCTTAAGGTTTAAGTTGATTTTAAAAAATTAAATATGATATCAAATAATTTTTTTAGACTACTTGGAGAATTCTTTTCAAATATTTTGTTTGCTCCTTATGATGCAATCAGATCAATTGATGGATGGTGGGCTTCGAATTTTTTTAATGCGATTCTTTTTATCATCACCTCTGGCTTATTTATTTACTGGCTTGGACAACTTCAGAAATTCAGAAAGGCCAATACAGAATAGTCATATTGAAAAATCAAATTTCCGTTGGGAAGCAAGAATAAATTAAAACGTTTTAAGGACAATGAGTCTTTTAGAAATGTGATTCAACCCAGTCGAGAAGAAGTTCTTGACGGTTTTTCCTTACAAGGAAAATGGCATACTTTTTTTAAGAATAACAATCCTATTGTTTTAGAACTGGGTTGTGGTAAGGGAGAATATTCTGTCAGTCTTGCCGAAAAATATCCAGACAAGAACTTTATTGGCATCGACATAAAAGGCGCCCGCTTTTGGAGAGGTGCTAAAACCGCCCTCGAGGAAGGTTTGGATAATGTAGCCTTTTTAAGGACTCAAATTGAACTTATCGACCATTGTTTTGAGAAAAATGAAGTGTCCGAAATCTGGATTACGTTTCCTGACCCTCAGATCAAATATAAAAGAACGAAACATCGGCTCGTTACAAAACCTTTTTTAGAAAAATACCAACTCCTGTTAAGCGCAAATGGCATCGTTCATTTGAAAACTGATAGTGAATTTTTACATGGCTATCTATTAGGACTTTTACATGAAGGGAAGCATGAAATTCTATATGCAAACCACGATATTTATAACAGTTCGAGCCCACCAGAAGAAGCCACAGGTATTCAAACATTTTACGAAAATCAATACCTTGAGGTGAATAAGGCCATTACGTACATTCAATTTCGAACAAATTATTGATTTTATTCAAAATTTCAGTAAATTAGAATCTTTTAAATCCACTTAAAAACCGTGAAAGAAGAAGGTTTTTTTCAGAGAGTTTACGAAATTACAAAACTAGTTCCTTTTGGGCGTGTAACATCCTATGGAGCTATTGCCAGATTTTTAGGTACCCCTCGGTCTGCACGAATGGTTGGATGGGCCTTAAATGCCTCACATCTAGACGATTCTATTCCAGCGCATCGGGTTGTTAATAAGCAAGGATTGCTCACTGGGAAGCATCATTTTAAAGGTACAAATCTGATGCAGCAACTGTTGGAAAATGAAAATATTAGGGTTGAAAATAATCAAATTAGCAACTTGAAAGAAAAATATTGGGATCCAAATATTGAATTAATACAACAATAATTCTTAAAAATTTGAGTTTTTTGTTTTGAAAAGAAAGATTTAAATAATTTCTTTTTTATATTTGTGCTAAATTGTACCTTAAATTTTAACCAAACAATGAAGAAACATTTACCTAAACTCTGTGTAGTATTACTTTTCTTCTTTTTTACCAGCGCTAAAGCTCAAAGCAGTATTAGTAGTGAAGTAGGTGTGTTTTTCGGACCAGCTATGTTTCAAACCGATATGGGACTAAGTACTGAATTTGCTGCCCAGAATCAGGCAACACTTGCTTTTGGAGTTTCTTATTATATAAAATTTTTTGGTAGTCAATACAATTGGCGAAGTGGTTCCTCTTATTTTAGTGAGCATTTTAAACTTAAGGCTGAATTGTCTTATATGAATAATACCAATGTCGGCTTTGAACCTTCAGGAACTAGTCAAAAATTAGATGATATGAAGGCCAGAATTAAGCTTTACAATGCTGGTTTAAATATGGAATATTATTTCCTTGAGTTAGAAGATTATGCTTCTTTCTATCAGAGTTCTGGATCCATCAATCCTTTTATTTCGGTTGGTGTGCATTACAGTTATTCTCAACCAGATATTTTAGTGAACGATGTCTCCTTAAAAGGCTCTGAAGAACCTTATACACAGTTGATAGACAAGTGGCAGGAAGATGCAGTTTATTTAGATGCAGAAAACATCTTCTCAGCCTCCGCAGGTGTTGGGGTTCGCTTTGGACTGGAAATGCTTGATTTTAGTTTAGAAGGCAGATACCAGTATTATTTTTCAGACGTTGTTGAAGGGTTAAATGCCGCTGATGACCCTGCAAATAAGAGCAACGACTCTATGGTATTTATCAATGCCGGTGTGATTTACGTCTTCGGTAAAAACTAAACTAACTTCAGGGTATTTTCAAGGTCTGAAAGCAAATCAATTTCTGATTCAATTCCTACACTTAAGCGAATTAAGGAGTCTGTAACGCCCGTTTTTACACGTTCCTCTTTAGGTATCGATGCATGTGTCATACTTGCCGGATGACCGCTTAATGATTCTACACCTCCAAGAGATTCTGCCAGAGTAAACACTTTTAGATTTTCCAGAATTTTGATGGCCTCATCGTATTTATCCCCTTTAAGGCTAAAAGACAACATGCCTCCAAAATCATTCATTTGTGATTTTGCAATACTATGATTGGGATGATCTTCAAAACCGGGCCAATATACTTTTCCTACCTTGGGATGTGCTCTTAAGAAATGTGCAACGGCTGCTCCATTTTCACAATGGCGCTGCATTCGAACATGAAGCGTCTTAATACCTCTCAAAACCAAAAAACTATCCATAGGACCACATACCGCTCCACTGGCATTCTGAATGAAATATAGCTTGTCAGCCAGCTCCTTATCTTTTACAATCAAGGCCCCCATAACCACATCAGAATGACCTCCCAAGTACTTTGTAGCCGAATGCATGACGATATCGGCACCTAAGTCTAAGGGTTTTTGTAAATATGGTGTGGCAAAGGTATTGTCAACAACCAACAGTGTATTGTGTTTTTCTGATAACGTTTGTACCTTCCTGATGTCAATGATGTTTAACATCGGATTTGTTGGAGTTTCTACCCATATGATCTTTGTCCGTGTATTGATGCAAGCTTCAATGTTCCCCACATCTTCCATTCCCACAAAATGGAACTTAATTCCAAATTTCTTAAAAACCGCAGAAAACAACCTAAAGGTTCCTCCATATAAATCGTTGGTAGAAATAACTTCATCCCCCGGCTCCAATAATTTCATCACTGCATCAATGGCAGCCAGACCTGAGCCAAAGGCCAAACCAAAATTTCCATTTTCAATGCTCGCTAAGGCATTTTCCAAAGCCGATCTGGTTGGATTTCCTGTTCTTGAATACTCATATCCTTTATGATCTCCAGGTGAATTTTGCGCATAGGTAGAAGTTTGATATATGGGCGGCATCACCGCTCCTGTACTTGGGTCGTGTTTTTGACCTCCGTGGATTACTTTTGTGTTAAATTCCATTTGTCTTTTATTTATACTATTTTCCTCAATGATAAGACAACTCCCAAATGAATGCCATCATGAAAGCCACTAAAACATATCACATCATCAATGCTTTTTAATTCTATTCCCGTGCTTGTCATATACGGGTTAAAATCGGCAAACACACCCTTCTGATAGTCATCAAAGGTCTTTTCCATTGCAGGTACCAGATGATCTTTAACGTATTGAATGTCTCTTTGATCAACATCAGTACTGGCTGTAGATCCTTTGCCGTATTTACGAACCAGTTCTTCGTCTATTTGCAGCTGATTTCCTGATAATTTATAAAACAATAATTGCTGCGTCACCAATAAATGTGCAACATTCCAAAAAATAGAGTTCTTAAAGCCATCTGGTATCTCAACCTGTTGCTGATAAGTCTTCGATTCTAATATTTTTAACAAAGACTTCCTGGTAAAAATGGCCGTTTCAATTAATTTTTCCATAAGTTTAAAAATTATCTAAAAATAAGTAACTTTAAGCTTAGACAACAGCCCTACAAGAAAATAAATGAAAAAAATATACTACTTAAAGACTTGTGACACCTGTAAAAGAATTATGAAGTCTATTTCCCTGGAAGGTTTTGTTTTTCAGGAAATTAAATCTGACCCCATCACTAAGGTACAATTAGAACAGATGAAGGATCTTTCTGGCTCTTATGAATCGCTGTTCAGCAGGCGAGCAAAAAAATATGCTGCCATGGGCCTGAAGAATGAAAACTTACAAGAAATAGATTATAAGCAACTCATATTAAGTGATTATACCTTCCTTAAACGTCCTGTAATTATCCATGAAAACCAAATATTCATAGGAAGTGATAAAAAAAATCTGGCATTGTTAAAGACTACATTTGAGAATTAATCTGGACTCTTCGAGCAATGTGACTCAATTTTTACAAGCATGGTACTGAAAAAAAAATACAAAATTGCCATTGGGACCATTTTGGTTCTGGCTTTTTTGGTCCTTGCTGCCAGTATCATTGTGTCTAAAATAATTTCAAATAAAGTAACTGAACTACTTGAAGAACAACATATAGAAAATCTTCATCTTACCATAGAAAGAACCAAATTTAGCTTTTTTGATCGTTCGCTCGTTTTTTCTGATATCCACCTTGGACCGACAGATACTGCCATTGCCAAGCTGAAAAACAATCAGATTCCAAGTCAATCTCTTCATAAATTATCCATTTCAAGATTGAAGTTACGCGGTATTCAATTATCACCCTTACTGTTTAAAAAACAACTAAAAATTAACAAGCTCATTATAGATGACCCCTTATATCAGCAACTATCTTCTGATATTGAATCAACAAAAAAGGAAGAAAATAATCATCGTGAACTCGATTCTATTCATCTAAAAGAATTAGAAGGTTTTCAATTAGATCTTGTTAGAATTACAAATTTAAAGATTCAAAAAATTGACATCCATAACAATAAAATCACTTTTGAAAATAAACCTTTGGATTTTGAAGTGACAGGGTTTAAACTTACTGAATTATCTAAAGATTATTTCAAGTTATCCCCGGTTTCTGAAGTTTTTGAAATGACCAGAATTAAGGTGGATTTCCCCAATATTAAATATAGCTTTTCTATAGATAAACTGAACTATCATTTTGGGGATGATCATTTACAAATTTCAAACCTGCGATACAAACCCATGGTCAATAAACTTACCCTGGCCAATTCCTATGTTTATAATACAGATATCTTTGACGTAGAAGGAGCTAACCTTAAAATTTACAATTTTGACCTCGAAAAGGCTTTTGAAAAAAAAGGGTTCTATATGGATAGCATCATCATTTCCGACATGTCTGCTGAAATCTATAAAGATAAGCGCAAACCGTTTAACATAAATAAAAGGCCCAAGTTCCCGCATCAATTGTTAAAGGAAATGAAAACCCCTCTCATGATTCAAAAAGTTTCATTAAGAGAAAGTAAACTTGTTTATGAAGAAAAACTGGAACACGCAGATATACTCATGAAGGTTTCCATGGAAGATTTAAAAGTCAACCTGTTTAATGTCACATCGATAAAAAGTAAGCGGAATGTTCCTTTAAAAATAGATTTAAGTGCAAAATTTATGGGCAGAGCTCCATTACAGGTGGATATGGTCCTTCCTTTAAAGACAAACGAAGAAACCTTCTTTTTCAGTGGCTTTTTAGGCCCCTCGAAAATGACTTATTACGATTCTGCCATTATCCCTGCCATCGGATTAAAGGTATTAAATGGTGATATTCAAAGTCTGTCATTTCATGCTTCTGCCAACAATTATACCTCTCATGGAAAAATGATTTTCAAGTACAACAATCTCGAAGGTGAAGTTTTTAAGCTCAAAAAGGCCGAAAAAAATAATTTTTTGAGCTGGTCGGTTAACAACCTGGTTCATAAATCAAACCCCGTTAAAAATGGAGAACTCAGAGAGGCTACTATGAAATTTGATCGTGTAATTTATAAAGGTTTCGGAAATTTGTTCTGGAAAACCGTGCAAAGTGGTATCGTCAATACCATTGCTCCTTTCGGCATGACAACTGAAAAAGAAGCGAATAAGAGAAAACGGCAATTAAAGCGAGAAGAACGCAGAAAAAGGAAAAACAAATAATCATAAAAATTTTCTTTCAATAAGGCTTACAAACCTGCCTTCAAGATCTTCTTTACCCTTCCAGTTATAATTCGGTTTTACCTGATATTCAAAATATTTAATTGCTTCATCTTTTGAGCCACAAGCATTTAGTTTTGTCAACACCTTATTAAAGTCAGATTGGCTGAAATTAAATAATTTATTTACAAAGGCAATACGATCATTTAGTCCAACCTGTATACTGCTTCCAACAAGTTTGTCATTCAATGATAATTGCCTGGGCTCTTCCTTTTTAGTCTGGAACAAATTTTCAGTTTCATCAAGCGATATCGTATCCCGAAACTCTTCTTTCTGACTCATATCTTCCTTGATCTCATCAAACGTCGGTATAAACAGGTCATTCAGACTCATCGGAACTTCCTCTTCCTGAACAGTTTCTTCCAGAATTTCCTCTACTATGGGCTCTTTGATGTTGCTTTCTAAAACAGGCTCCAATATTTCCTGAACTTCCGCTTCTTTTGGCACCTGTGTTTCCTCTTTCATAACCTCCTCAGGGACAGTATTATCGATCTTTTCCAAGTCATTTTTTTTCAAATGATCTAAAATCAGTAATTTCTCATATAAATCCCTAGCTTGCCTTAGCCTTAATTCCAATTCAGGCCCCTCTTGCTCTTGCAATATCGATTTGGCCAGTGTCCTGAGTTCATCAATCAAATTGTTAAGCATCACATCTATTTTGATAGGTATTATTCACTATTTGAGAAAGATACAAAATTAACATTTTCAAAAGAAAATACTACTAAAGAATTTCATTACTTTTGTTCTAGCTTTCAGGTTATAATTGGATTTTGTCAATACGAAGATGTCTTAAATGTTTTTAGAAAATACCGTTAATCATACAGAAAAATTTGGTTGGATTGAAGTGATCTGTGGATCTATGTTTTCAGGAAAAACTGAAGAACTTATTCGCAGGTTAAAACGTGCCCAATTCGCTAAACAAAGTGTTGAGATTTTTAAACCTGCTGTTGACACAAGATACGCCGATGAACTGGTCGTTTCTCACGATGAGAATGAAATTAGATGTACACCTGTTCCGTCTTCGGCAAATATTCGCCTGTTGGCCAATGGAATTGATGTTGTAGGAATCGATGAGGCACAATTCTTTGATGATGAGATTGTGAACGTCTGTAATGATCTGGCGAATCGAGGTATCCGTGTCATTGTTGCTGGCTTGGATATGGACTTTCAAGGGAATCCTTTCGGTCCTATGCCGGCGCTGATGGCAACTGCAGAATATGTGACCAAGGTTCATGCTGTTTGCACTAAAACAGGTAATTTGGCTCACTTTAGCCATAGAACAATTCCTGATGAGCGATTAGTGGTACTTGGAGAAGTGCACGAATACGAACCTCTGAGCAGGGCGGCTTTTTATAAAGAAAGATTAAAAGAGCAAGAAGAGAAGGAAAAATTAACGAATGGATCAAATGAACAATAATCCAACAGTTTTAGAGATTAATGTATCATCACTGCTCTATAATCTCAATTTTTTTCGTTCAAAAATTGATACGACTACTAAAATTTTAGCTGTTGTTAAGGCTTCAGGATACGGTTCTGATGGTGTCCTTGTTGCCAAACACCTAGAAGAGCAAAACATCGATTATTTTGCCGTAGCTTATGCAGATGAGGGGATTGCCCTGAGAGAGGCGGGAATAAAAACTCCGATTTTAGTTCTTCACCCTCAAATAAAGAATTTACATGTCCTGATCGAACATGACTTAGAACCAAATTTATACAGCAAGAAAATTTTTTCAAGTTTTCTTGAGATTGCCCAAAAGGTAGACCTCAAGCGATACCCTGTTCACTTAAAATTCAATACAGGATTGAATCGATTGGGATTCAAAACCAGTGATATTGATTTTATCATACATTCTTTGAAAAATGAGAAATCCGTCTACCTTAGGTCTGTTTTCTCTCACCTTGTTGCTTCAGAAGACAAAAAAGAACGTGAATTTACCCTGCAGCAAATAGGTAAATTTAAATCGATTGCCTCAAACATTGAAAATCAGCTGGGATATCAACCCATGTTGCATATGACTAATACTTCCGGTATTCTAAATTATCCTGAGGCTCATTTTGACATGGTTCGCCTGGGTTTAGGACTATATGGATTTACAAATGATCCTGCTCTTGATTCAGAATTAAAAAACGTACTCAGTTTAAAGACCGTTATTTCACAGATTCATCATATAGGAGAAAATGAAAATGTCGGATATAATATGGGCTTCATTTCGACTAAAGAAATGAAGACAGCCACTCTTCCCATTGGTCATGCAGATGGGTTTTTTAGATCATTAGGTCAGGGAAAGGTTTTTGTCACCGTAAATGGTCATAAGGCTCCCATCATCGGAAATGTTTGTATGGACATGGTCATGATAGACATTACAGGGATTGCATGTGAAGAGGGAGACCCTGTCATCATTTTTGATAGTCAACAAGAGATCTTGAATCTGGCAGACAGCGCAAATACAATTAGTTATGAAATTCTGACTTCGTTTAATAACCGTATAAAGCGCCTTTCTGTTTCGTATTTTTAGTATCTTCGTGATAACACAAATCTTAATAAAAACAACATGCTCAAAGAATTTAAAGAATTTGCCTTAAAGGGTAGTTTGCTAGACATTGCCGTTGGTTTTGTCATGGGTGCTGCATTTAAAAGTGTGGTTACATCATTTACTGCAGGAATCGTTTCTCCATTAATCGGTCTGTTATTGAAATCTGATTTAAAAGATCTTAAATGGATTGTAAGAGAAGGTGTGGAAAATGCAGATGGTGTTGTAGAAGGAACAGTAGCGGTTCTTTATGGCGCCTTTATAACCAATGTCATTGACTTTATTATTGTGGCATTTGTAATGTTCCTAATCGTAAAAGCAGTCAATAAGCTAAAAAAGGAAGAGGAAGAAGCTCCAGCACCTCCTGCAGGACCAAGTCAAGAAGATCTTCTTACAGAAATTAGAGATTTGCTCGCTAAGAAGTAAGCAACTATTATTTCTTCGATTCAAAAACCTCGGCTATAGTAGGTGAGTTATATGCTTTTTCAACAAGCTCTAACTCATCTCCTATGGCTACTTTTCCTGTTTGCCTTATTTTGAAATAAACACCACTTTTGCTTGTATTCCAAAATTGTTTTATCACAGTTGCATCCTGAAAACGAATACCTAATTTAAGGCATGGTTGTCGAGGTTTTGTGACCTCAATAACCGTCTCTCCCAAACGATAGACATCACCAACATGCACTGTCGTTTCATCAAGATCAGTTATGGTCAGGTTTTCTCCAAAAAAGCCATAGCTCCATTCTAAAGCAGGATATAACGTCTTCCAATATGCATAATGATGCTGTCCATACGCATAAACCGCCTGGTCTATTCCTCCATGATATTTACGGTCTATAACGGCATCGCCTTTTACATCTTTCTGGTCCAAGAATAGTGGTCCGAGAACAGGCTGCTTAAAAATCCCTGTAGTATACATTTTTCCTTTCCACTGCACCTCTTTTTTACGTCCAATATTTAAGGAGACTATTTTCATTCCTGATGTATCTTTTGAAGCTGATCAGCAATTTTCCTGTCATTGGCGAGTCTCGGGATTTTATTTTGCCCTCCGAGTTTACCTACTGATTTCATATACAGATCAAAGCCATTCTTTACAACGATGCTGATTTTAAGTTGCTGCAAAATATTTCCCTGAATCAAATCAAAGTAATAGGTGTTTTGTCTTTGCATTTCAAGGTCAATCTTTTTTGCAAAATCCAGCAAATCGTCAGGTTCGTTTTCAAATTCTATAAACCATTCATGATACGGCAGTTGATCTCCGTCAGGATTCACCTGAGGGGCCACTGTAAACTCCTTGATCTGAATAGATGTATTCTGACTTGCCAGCTGAATAGATTCCTCTACCTCTTTTCCAATGACATGTTCTCCAAAGGCAGATATGAAGTGCTTAATTCTACCCGTCACGATCAGTCGATAAGGTTCCAAAGAAGTAAATGCCACGGTATCGCCAATATTATAGCCCCATAAACCAGCGTTTGTTGAGATGATCAATACATAATTAACTCCCAATTTTACATCTGCAATCGTAATTCTTTCTGGAGACTCCTCAAAAAAGTCTTCAGCAGCAATAAATTCATAAAAAATTCCACTATTCAATAAAAGCAACATGCCTTTATCAGATGCGCTATTTTTCTCTTGTTTATCCTGATAAGCAAAAAACCCTTCAGAGGCTGGAAACAGTTCAATAGAGTCTACTTTTTTCCCAATAAGAGTCTCCATGTTTTGCCTGTAAG
Source organism: uncultured Flavobacteriaceae bacterium (assembly GCA_964419405.1). Classification (GTDB taxonomy): domain Bacteria; phylum Bacteroidota; class Bacteroidia; order Flavobacteriales; family Flavobacteriaceae; genus Lutimonas. The sequence continues at coordinate 22,909 of CAYQPI010000154.1, read as the reverse complement.
GCTCATAATTTACTCCTCCATAAACGAATAAATTAAAGTTTGGAAAAATCTCAGATACTTTTTTTCCCTGAACTTCTATTAATTTTTCAAAATACATTTGTACCCAGGAAGGAATCCCGCTAATCAGTCGCATATCCTCAACGACCGTCTCTTTTACAATCTCATTAACCTTTGTTTCCCAATCATCTATGCAGTTGGTTTCCCAGGAAGGCAGCCTGTTCTTTTGTAAATATTTGGGCACAAAATGAGCCACAATTCCTGACAGTCGTCCGGTTTTAACCTGACTAGAATCATCAATCACAGGTGAACCTTGCAAAAAGATCATCTTTCCATTGACAAAATCTGCCTTACCTGTCTCAGCGATATACAATAACAAGGCCTCTTTGGCAGCAGCAATTTGATAGGGCATGGATTCTTTAGAAATCGGAATGTATTTGGCCCCGGAGGTAGTCCCTGAGGTTTTTGCAAAATACAAAGGCTTGCCCTTCCACAAAACATCTGACTCACCCTCTTTTATGGCTTCTACATAGGGTTTTAATCCTTCATAATCCCTTACAGGCACCTGTAGCTTAAAATCATCATAGGTCTTAATGCCATCAAATTTATGATCTCGTCCAAATTTGGTATTACTCGCCTTCGAGATCAACTCCTTAAATACCTTGTTTTGTGTATTTATGGGATCACTGGCCCAGTCATATACCTGTTTAGAAATTCTCCTGGCATAAATCTTTGCAAAAAATGACTTTATCACGTACTTAACATCTTAGAATTAGTAAACAGCCTAGATTGCTTTAATCAAAATTAATATAGTTTGTTGGATTTACCGGATATCCATCATTCCATAGTTCAAAATGAAGATGGGCTCCAGTAGAAAAAGTTCCAGTTGATCCAGCGCTGGCAATCACCTCTCCAGAAGTGACCAATTCACCTTGCTCCTTAAAAATCGAAGCATTGTGTTTATATATTGAGGTAAATCCTTGCCCGTGTTCTATGACGATCACGTATCCTGTATCAGCCGTAAACCCTCTAAATATAACTGTTCCATCAGCTACGGCTTTTACAGGAGTGTCCTGATCGACCGCAATATCAACTGCAAAATGCTTTTCCTGATCATCATATTGCTGCGTTATCTGGCCCTTAATCGGGCTTGAAAAAACAATATCTGTATTCTTTTTGGCTTGCTGAAAAACACTAAAGCGATCCATTTGTTCAACTTCTTGTCTAAAGGCTGAGTCTACCCTGGAGGGTGCAAAGTCAATTTCATCTATTTGAAATTGTCTCAACACAGAATCTTTGTTAAAAGTGACTCTTTTAATCTCTCCCTTCAATACCTGTTGAATATTCTCTATATAGAGATCGTTTACTGTCAAGGCCTGATTCAAAGAATCCACCTTATACACCAAATTGGTAGTTTCTTTTTGCAATTCAGTAGATGAGTATCCTTGAATATACTCTTTTAAGGGTGTCAGGGTGATAAACAATATGGTAAGACTAATCAATAAAACAGAAAAAAGACCTCCAAAAATAAAGGCGTTCAACCGATTTAGTTTGAAAGAAAAACGTTCTTCAAATGTATCTTCGTTCAACACAACAAAGCGGTATTTAAACGTCAGTTTCTCTTTTATTCTATCTTTTCTGCTTTTCTCCATAATAAGAATTCAAGACAAATATACAATGTTTTTAGGTTCTCATTCGAAGGCAAAAATTGCAGCAAGTATCTAAAATATTACTTGTAAAAATTCATTTCATCCAAATAGACCCAGGCATTGTGTGGCATTAACGGTTTGATCTCCTTTTTCTCCTTGATTGCTTTTCTGATACTGGTAGAAGAAATTTCAACAATCGGAGCATTAACGAAATGCACCTTGGGATGTGACATCAATTCTGCTTCTTCCATTTTCTCTGTTACTCTCGGATAAACATAAATCTCATGGTGCTTCAATATTATTTCGGAATTCTTCCACTTCTTAAAAGAATATAAATTGTCTTTCCCCATGATTAGACTAAAGTCATGTTCAGGATGCTTTTCAGTCAAATGAACCAGGGTGTTAATAGTATAATTAGGCTGCGGAAGTCCAAACTCAATAGAACTGGGTTTTAATTTGGGATACTCATCTGTTGCCCTCATCACCAGTTGCAAGCGATGGTGATCATCCAGAAGGCTCTTCTTCTTCTTAAAAGGATTATGAGGTGTCACAACAAACCAGACCTGTTCTAAATCAGAATACTCTGCCATGTGGTTGGCAATAATCAGGTGGCCAACATGTATTGGATTAAAACTCCCAAAAAAAAGTCCAATTTTCATCCTTTTGTCCTGTTCAGCTATTCAATAAATTTTGCAATCATCTCGGCTGCCTCATTTTGAGCGGTTTCAAGATGATCATTTACAAGTATGACATCAAACTTATCAGCAAACGCTAATTCTCTGTCTGCTTTGGCCAATCGCTCCTTGATCTTCTCTTCTGAATCCGTTTTTCTGGATCTCAATCGAGCCTCCATGATTTCTTTAGAAGGTGTTTTCACAAATACCGCAAGGGTCTTCTCCGGAAACTTTTCTTTGATTCTTAATCCGCCAACAACATCAATATCAAAAATAGCGTGTTTCCCTTCAGACCAAATACGCTCAACTTCAGACTTTAGCGTCCCGTAAAAATTATCTGTATAAACCTCTTCCCACTCCACAAATTCATTCTCTTCAATATGCTTTTTAAACTTTTCAGGACTAATGAAATAATAATCCTTCCCATCGACCTCTTGTCCTCTTCTATCTCTTGACGTAGCTGAAATTGAAAAATCAAGATTGAGATTTTGTTGTTTCAAAAGATGATGTACTATTGTTGTTTTACCAGAGCCGGAGGGAGCTGAAAAAACTATTAACTTTCCTTTTTCAATGCCCATTATTACAACACGTTTAACAATTGTTCTTTTATTTTTTCTAACTCATCCTTCATCTCCACAACTACTTTTTGCATGGGTGCAAAATTAGCCTTTGAACCTATAGTATTGATCTCTCGACCAATCTCCTGAGAAATGAATCCTAGTTTTTTTCCATTAGAAACATCCGCGTCCAATTCTTGAATAAAATAACTAAGGTGATTTGTCAGTCTTACTTTTTCTTCAGTAATATCCAGTTTTTCCAAATAGTAAATCAACTCTTGCTCAAATCGATTTTCATCTACATTTTGTTCAAGCTCTTTGATTGATTTTTTTAAACGTTCACGCACCTGATCCAGCCTTTCCGCATCTAAACCAATCACTTCTTCCAGTTTTTGTTGCAACAAGCTAATTCTTTTCTTAAAATCCTTTTCCAATTCCTTCCCTTCAGAAAGTCGGTAGTCTTTTAAATTTTCAATAGCTTCCTGTATGCCTTTTTTAATTTCATTCCACTCTTCAAGATCTAACTCTTCTCTTTCTGTTTTTAAAACATCCGGAAGACGCATTGCTATGGATAAAATATCTGCTTCTTTATGAATCTTTTCCAGTTGACTGATATAGTTTGCTACCACCTCCGTATTAATCTTGGCACTTGTTTCAATACCTGTCGATTCAATATAAAAAGACATGTCAACTTTTCCCCTAACAAGATGACTCGCAATTAACTTCCTCACTTCGATCTCTTTTTCCTTGTATACCCCAGGAAATCGGGTATTGATATCAAGATTCTTGCTGTTTAATGATTTGACTTCTAAGCTAATTTTCTTGGTATCCAATTGAACAATTGATTTTCCGTATCCGGTCATGGATTGTATCATCTCTTTCCTTTAAAATTTCAACAAAGTTACTAATAAAAATATCTTTATCTTCTTCAAACAACCATTAAAATCAGGACCTTTAAGCCTCCTTTGGCCTCAGCGTCACAAGATATACCCCTACAAATATCAGGACAGTAGCCGCTATTTTTAACAGATTCAGCGAATCGCTTCCCACCATCAAGGCATAGCTGCTTGCAATGACAGGTTGCAGGTAAATAAAAATACTCAGGGTTGTTGGTTTTAACTCCTTGATCGCATACAGATTGAACAGGTAGGTCAAAAAAGAAGTAAATACAATTATAAATCCTACTCTCCATAAAATTGGCAGAGGCATCTGTTGCCAATTGACGAGCTGAAATTCAGAAAAACCAAATGGTAATACCATAAACAAACCGATCAGATATAACCATTTTGCCAGAGTAATAGCATTATACCTTTTCGTTAAATTCTTTACCAGTATTAAATATAAAGCATAGGCGCTGGCGTTCACAAATACCAATAAGTTCCCCAATGATGCATTGCTCGAAACTCCTCTGTCTTTTCCAAAAACGATAAGTATCACCGCCCCAAACAAACCGATAAAAATTCCTAGTAATTTCTTCTTACTTGCCTTCTCTTTTAATAATAGCGATGAAAAAATCAACACAATGATTGGAGTACATACCATGATGACCGAGGCATTGATCGGTGTGGTCATGCTCAGTCCTTTAAAAAAAGAAAGTTGGTTAAGGGCCATGCCAAACAAGGCCGCCAATGCTAAACGGGGAAAATCTTTTAATTCGATTTTTTCCTTTTTTACGAATAATCCAACAGACCAGAATAAAATGGTTGCTCCCATTACCCTCAATAAAATAAATCCGAAAGGACGCACATATAAAGGCATTACCTCTTTGGCCACCGTAAAGCTGACCCCATAGATCAAGGCGGCAGAAAAGGCGAGTAAAAAAGCGATATTCCTTGAATTCATGATGTCAGATTGGCTAATGATTTATCGAAGACCTATTAAAAAACGAACCACGGAGGGTTGCTCCGTGGTCGACTTTTTTTGCTAAAGAAAAAGTGAATTTATTTCCCTTCTTCGTATCGTTTATTTACTTCGTCCCAGTTGATAACATTAAAAAAGGCTTTAATATAATCAGGTCTTCTGTTTTGATAGTTCAAATAGTAGGCGTGTTCCCAAACATCCAAACCTAAAATTGGTGTTCCTGAACATCCCATATCTGGCATTAAAGGATTGTCTTGGTTAGCAGTTGAACAAACTTCAACCTTACCTCCCTTATGAACACATAACCAGGCCCATCCCGATCCAAATCTGGTAGCTGCTGCCTTTGCAAAGGCCTCTTTAAAACTATCGAATGAACCAAAAGCTGCATCAATGGCTTCACCAACTGCACCTGTGGCAACACCACCACCGTTTGGAGACATTACTTTCCAGAAAAGGTCGTGGTTATAGAAACCTCCTCCATTATTTCTAACAGCTCCGTTGGCCAGGTCCAAATTTCCAAGGATATCTAAAATTGATTTTCCTTCTAAATCAGTACCTTCAATCGCGTTGTTTAAGTTGTTTGTATATCCGTTATGGTGTTTCGAATGGTGAATCTCCATTGTTCTGGCATCAATATGAGGCTCCAAAGCGTCATAGGCATATGGTAATTTTGGTAATTGAAATGACATAATATGTTTTTTTAGATTTATTTAATTTTTTATCAAAGATACGCAATCCTCAAGGCAGTTGTCAAGCTATTCAAATAGAAAATTTTTATTTTCGTATAACTCGACGCTATTTAATGACCGGTTCTTATCCTGTGCAAAGATTCAGCCACTGCACTATGAGAAACCGGAGTGTTTTTAAATTCCTCAACGATTAACTCTTTTTCATGAACATTCGCTTCCAACTGATTTAAAATGTTCATCAAGTGCATTTTCATATGCCCTTCCTGAATTCCAGTTGTAGTCAAGGCCCTCAAGGCGGCAAAATTCTGTGCAAGTCCGGCGACTGCCACCACTTGCATCAATTCTTTGGCTGTTGGAAATTGCAAAATGTCCATCGATAATTTTGCCAACGGATGTAATTTGGTTAAGCCTCCTACGGTTCCCAGCGATAAGGGAATTTCTATCCAAAACTTAAAGATCCCATCCTTGATGCTGGCCTGAGTAAGACTCGAATACTGACCACTTCTAGCAGCATAGGCATGGGCGCCGGCTGCTACAGCTCGAAAGTCATTTCCGGTGGCCAGAACCACGGCGTCAATACCATTCATGATTCCTTTATTGTGAGTTACTGCCCGATAAGGTTCAATGGCTGCAATTTGAACTGCCTGGACAAATTTTTCAGCATAAAATTGAGCATTTTCAGGAAAAAAATCCTCGATTTTGCATGATACTTCAGCTCTTACCAAACATTCAGGAACATAATTTGACAGGATGCTCATTACAATAGAGATCCCCTCTTTTTCAAAATTACTGGCAATAGCTTCCAGACAAGAGTTAATAAAATTGGCCCCCATGCTATCTCCTGTTTCAAATTTCACATGTAGCTGGTAATAATTCTCTAAGTCGTTGGTCTTGTCTCTTAATTCTATGGAAACGATGCCTCCCCCTCTTTTCCTCATATTGGCAGTAATCAAATCTGTGGCCCTGATTAAATCTTCTTTTACTGAGAGAAAGTATGTTTCTAAATCCTGATAATTTCCATCAAATAAAAAATGAACCTGACCGATTTTTGTTGTTGAAATGACCGTAGCCTTGAAACCTCCTCTCGTACTCCAGAATTTAGCAGTTAAAGAAGCTGCAGCCACAACCGAACTTTCTTCAATCGCCATCGGTATAGCATACGATTTTCCGTTGATCAAAAAATTGGGAGCTATGGCGTAAGGGACGTAAAAATTGCTGATTGTATTCTCTATGAATTCATCATGCAACAACTGTAATTTTTCGTCATGATTCAAATACTGCTCTAAAGTCTGGATTCCTTTTTCTTTATTCTGAAAGTAATTCTCAGCAAGCCAGGTAATTTTTTCTGCCTTGGTCATTTTAGAAAATCCAAAGATCATTTGTGACATATTCTAATTTTTAGCATCACAAAGATAATCAATAGCCACATAAAATAATGATAGATATTCTTCAATAAAACTGCAAAGAAAATGCATGTATTTCAAGCCAAAAATAAATTCCTTAAACACTTTCTCTGTTGTTGCTCTATTCCTTAGAAAAAATGCAGGAAACTACTGAATAATAAAGGCCTGTGTCAGTAAATATTATCGTTAAAAATGAATTGATTTCATATATTTTTCCGTAAACTTGGATTTTTAATTTTCAATACCCTTTTATGAGAATCCTATTCCTGCTGTTATTTGTGCTAGTTCAGCCTTTATTTTCACAAAAAAAACAAATCACTTTAGATGAAATCTGGGCAAAAAACACCTTCACCACTGAATCGCTAATGTCATTTCAATCCATGAAAAATGGGGACTTCTACACCATTTTAAATCATAATTCTTATGGAACCTACATGGACAAATACGACTATAAAACACTTGAAAAAGTTGAAACTGTCGTATTGGGTCAAGATTTAGATGGTGTGACGTTTTTTGATGACTATACCTTTAGTGAGGATGAGCAAAAATTGATCATTGGAGTAGATCTTGAACCTATTTACAGACATTCAAAAGTGGGTAAGTACTATGTGTACGACTTGGCCAGCAAAGGGCTTGAGTTAATTGTAGATAAAAATATCCAGGTACCAACTTTTTCACCAGATGGAAAAAAAGTCGCCTATGTATTTGAAAACAATCTGTACATAAAAGATTTAGCAAGCAAAGAAATAAAACAGATTACCGAAGATGGTGAAAATAATAAAATAATTAACGGAGTTACTGATTGGGTTTATGAAGAAGAATTTAGTTTTGTGAGAGCTTTTGAATGGAATGCCGCTTCAAACAAAATCGCTTTTATACGTTTTGATGAATCTGAAGTTCCTGAATTCTCCATGGATACCTATGGTACAAACCTGTACCCAGGTGATCAAACTTTTAAATATCCAAAAGCCGGAGAGACAAATTCTACTGTTGCTTTGTACATTTTTGATCTTGACAAGGACAAAAAATTTGAAGCGAATATAAAATCATATGAGCAGTATTATATTCCAAGAATTCAATGGACCAAAGAAGCAGACATTTTAGCAGTAACTACCATTAACAGACATCAAAATAACCTAAACCTCGTTTCCTTTGATGCCTCTTCAAATTCCTCCTCATTACTATTGAATGAAACTGATGCTGCCTATGTAGACATCAAGGATGATCTAACCTTCTTACATGATAATAGCTTTATCTGGAGCAGTGAAAAAGATGGCTATAACCACCTTTATGCCTACGACAAAAACGGAAAATTACAGAATCAGATTACTCAAGGACCATGGGAGGTAACAAAATACTATGGCTTTGATAAAAAGTCGAAAAAAGTTTTTTATCAATCAACTGAAGAAGGCTCGATCAACAGAAGTGTTTATTCTATTGACATCTCCGGAAAGAAAAAGAAAAAACTAAGCAAGTTTGTAGGAATCAATTCGGCGAAATTCAGTAACAGTATGAATTATTTTGTCAATACCTATTCAAGTGCAACCACACCAACAGTATATAGCTTGTTGGATGCAAAAACAGGTAAGGAATTAAAAGAAATCAAGAACAACCTGAACCTGGCAGAGAAATTGACAGCCTATGACCTGCCTGCGAAAGAGTTTAGCACCATAAAAACGGTCAATGGAGAATTCAATATGTGGATGATTAAACCGAAAGATTTTGACCCAAACAAAGAATATCCCTTATTGATGTTTCAATATTCAGGACCGGGCTCTCAGCAAGTTGCAAACCGATGGCACAATGCATGGAGGCATGATTATTGGCATATGATGTTGAGTCAAAAAGGATATATCATTGTGTGTATAGACGGAAGAGGAACAGGTTTTAGGGGCAGAGACTTTAAAAAGGTAACCTATAAAGAACTGGGTAAATATGAGATTGAAGATCAGATCGAATCTGCAAAAGAACTAGGAAAAAGAAGCTATATAGATAAAAATAGAATAGGTATCTGGGGCTGGAGTTATGGAGGCTTTATGAGTTCTCTTGCAATCACCAAAGGAGCAGATGTATTTAAAATGGCTATTGCCGTTGCACCTGTTACATCTTGGAGATACTATGATTCTGTATATACTGAAAGATACATGCAGACTCCTCAAGAAAATGCTTCGGGTTATGATGAAAATTCACCGGTTAATTTTGCTGATCAGTTAAAAGGAGATTATCTGTTAATTCACGGAACAGGTGATGATAATGTCCATGTTCAGAATTCTATGCAGATGATCAACGCGCTGGTCGAGGCAAATAAACAATTTGATTATTTCACCTATCCAGACAGGGCTCACGGGATTTACAGAGGAAAAAATACGCGTTTACACCTTTTCAAAAAAATGACTACTTTTATCGATCGTTCGCTTGGAGAGCCTCAACCAACAGAACAAAACATCATCGACTAATTCATTCGGAATCAATATGACATCTACTACAAAAGAAGCTACAGAACAGGAAATGTTCGGACATCCTAAAGGCCTATTTTATTTATTTTTTGCAGAACTCTGGGAGCGATTTAGTTTCTATGGAATGAGAGCCCTTCTGACACTTTACATGGTGCAGGAGATCTTTAAAGCCTTGGTTGAAAGAGATGCTGCAACAGCTGTGGTGTATGCCTCTTATGGTTCCTTAGTATATGCTTCGACGGTTATTGGCGGTAGAATTTCAGACAAAATCCTGGGCATGCGAAGCTCTATTTTTTTAGGTGGGGTTTTGATGGCCATCGGTCATTTTGTTTTGGCCATCGAGAACAATGTCGCTTTCTTCCTGGCACTGGCATTTATCGTGGTAGGGAATGGTTTTTTTAAACCGAATATTTCAACCTTTGTAGGTTCCTTATATCCTGAAGGCGATACAAGAAAAGATTCTGGATTCACCATCTTTTATATGGGGATCAATATTGGAGGATTTGTGGCGCCGCTTCTTTGTGGATGGTTAGCGACTCAATACGGATGGCATTATGGCTTTGGACTGGCGGGTATAGGCATGATGACGGGGCTGATATTCTTCTGGAGTGGCATCAAGAAAAATGTATTTGGAGACAGAGGCATGCCACCAAGCAAAGAAATTTATGAGAAAAAAATTATCGGTGTTCCTCAAAAAATATTAGTACCGACCATTGCCGTTTTAACAGTGCCATTGATCGCCTATATTTTATCAGCTTATAAGGCGATCGCCGGTGGAGAATCCTTTTTAGGGGATCAGACCTATGTCAGTTTGATTTTCAAACTCATTGGTATTGCTATCGTTGTATATATGGCCATGATCATGGTGAAATCAACTGCAGATGAACGTAAAAAATTATTTATGGCCATTCTGATCACCTTCTTTATGACCTTATTCTGGGGATTCCACGAACTATCAGGAAGTGTGATCACCTTATTTGCTGCCAGAAATGTGAATTTAACGTTCTTAAACGCAAGTCAGACGAACGCCTTAAATTCGATGTTTATCATTATCCTTGCCATTCCAATATCCTTGTTATGGGCTTATTTAAGCAAGCGAAATTTAAACCCTCGTACGCCTTATAAATTTGGCCTAGGCTTAGTGCTTGCCGGATTAAGCTTCTATATCCTTGCCTTAAGTGGTGGCAGCGCAGACGAAAATGGAATGGTACCCATGATTTATCTATTGGCCATGTACTTTATTATCTCTGTGGGAGAATTATTTATGTCTCCTGTGGGCCTTTCAAAAATTACCGATTTATCTCCCAAGAGAATTGTTGCCTTTATGATGGGGGTATGGTTTCTCTCCAGTGCCTATGCATTTCAGATCGTTGGTTTTATTTCAAAACAACTGGCCATCGAGAGTACAGATGCAAATATTGGTGGTTTAGATACCCTTGCCGTTTATATTGATGGCTTTAGTCTGATCGCCAAGTATTCATTAGGCGCAGGACTCATCGTGCTGATATTTGGGCCTTTGATGAAAAAGCTAATGGGAAATATTCACTAATTAAAATTACAAAGTCGGGCGTATTGTCCGGCTTTTCTTATAAATACACCTTACTATGAACACAGATATAGAAAAATTATTTAAACACACTGTTTTAGGCCATCCTGCAGGATTATTCATCCTTTTCTTTACTGAAATGTGGGAACGTTTTTCATTCTATGGAATGAGGATCTTATTAGTGCTGTTTTTAACCGCTCCCATCATCAGTGATAACCCTGGATGGGAATGGCCTCGTGAAAATGCCCTGGCGTTGATCGGGACCTATGCCTCACTTCTATACCTGACACCAATTCTTGGTGGTTTTATTGCTGATAAATACGTAGGCTATAAATGGGCCGTGGTCATTGGTTGTTTTATCATGACCCTGGGTCATGCTTCCATGGCCATAGAAACCCCATGGTCATTGTATCTTGGGCTTGGTTTATTGGTGATCGGAACAGGATTCTTTAAGCCAAATATTACATCCATTATTTCTTCGATGTACAAAGGCAAAGAGTCAAAAAAAGACGGTGCCTATACGATTTTTTATATGGGTGTTAACTCTGGTGCCTTTTTTGGTATGATGTTATGTGGATACCTTGCTGAAAACTTTGGCTGGTCCTGGGGTTTCGGATTGGCTGGTATCTTTATGTTTTTGGGTATGCTGCAATTCTGGCTGGCAAAAGATCTTTTTGGTTCTATAGGAGAATCTCCTGCCAAGGTTAAAGAACTGGAAGCCACCTCAAACGAAGGAGCACAGGAAACAGCCAGTGATGAAAAATTAAATCCTTTTACCAAGTTTGACATGGTCTTGGTCGTGTTATCATCTGTAGGAGGCTTACTGTATCTGTTTAACCATCCATTAGAACTTATTGAAGGTATTAACTTATTACCATTTGAGTTAGGTGGTTTAAGCGGGTCTAATGTAATTGTGCTGGGTGCCCTGGTCTTATTTCTAATCTTGTTGGTCACCAGAGTTTCTAGATACATACCTATTGTGAGAGATCGAATTATCGCGGTTGCCATTTTCGGTTTGTTCACTGTTTTCTTTTTTGCTGCCTTTGAACAATCTTTGGGATCAATGACCCTATTTGCGAGAGACTATACAAATAGAGATCTTGTGGGCTCTGCCGCTCTTATTTTTAAAATAATTGATGGTCTGTTGACCACCATACCATTGATAATTATTACCTGGGTATTGTACTTATTATTTAAGAAAACCTATGCAAAAATCCCGGTTTCCAACTTGATTCTTGCAATCGCTTTTATAGGTGTATGGGGCCTGGTCATTTATAGACTGGTAGATAAATTTTCTCAGGAAGGAAATCAAATCGAAGCAAGTTGGTTTGGAATTTTGAATTCTTTCTTTATCATTAGTTTGGCACCTCTTTTTTCTAGATGGTGGGAAAGCAAATACAACCCAAGTGCTGCTGTTAAATATGGTATTGGCCTAATTTTATTGGGACTAGGCTTCGCCATACTTGCCTTTGGAACTTCAGATATTCCACAGGGAGCAAAAACAGCCTCTGTAAGCATGATTTTCTTGATTCTGGCCTACTTATTCCATACCATGGGTGAATTATGTCTCTCTCCTGTAGGATTGTCTTATTTAAGCAAATTAGTGCCGCCCAGAATGATCGGTTTTATGTTTGGAATCTGGTATTTAGCCATTGCAATTGGTCAAAAAGCTGCTGGAACAATGGGTGGAATGATCGACAAAATATCAGAAGAATACTCCTTGAGTTCGTTTTTCCTCATCTTTACAATTATACCCATCGCCGCAGGTTTTGTGTCCATTATGCTCAACCCTGTACTAAAAAAATTGATGCACGGTGTAAAATAATTTTGAACAGAATGTGTTTGATTAACAGGTCCTTTAACATATTTTTAGGGCAGATTATGTAATTTTGCACAGATGAATGCTACTAAGGCCATGAATAATTAGAAACCGATGAAGAAGACCTTTATACTTTTAGTACTGTTTTTGACAACATTAACCGTACACGCTCAAAAGAAAAAAATAAACTGGATGAGTCTTGAAGAAGCTGTTGCTGCCCAGGCAGTTCAGCCGAGAAAGATCATGATGGATGTATATACATCCTGGTGCGGACCTTGTAAAATGCTTGATAAAAATACCTTTCAGAATCCGGATGTTGTTGACTATATCAATGCCAATTACTACGCCGTAAAATTTAACGCAGAAGGCAATAAGGACGTGAATTTTAAAGATCAGGTTTTCAGTAATCCTAATTATGACCCTAAAAGAAGCGGGAGAAATGCGCAGCACCAACTGGCTACTGCTTTAAAAATAACTGCCTATCCTACGATCGTATTTTTTAATGAAAACGGAGACACCTTACTCCCTATACCGGGCTATAAAACGCCTAATCAATTGGAATTGTATTTGAAACTTTTCTTGAATAACGATCATCAAACCATCGATACCCAGGAACAATGGGATCAGTATCAAAAAGATTTCGTTTCGGAGTTTAAAGGATAGTCTGTAATTCTTCTTTTTCTTGATTCTTTTTGGCTTAACTTGCCAAAAAGAAAAAACACCTATAAATTAGTACCTGAGTGAATTACTTATCCGTAGAGAATATTTCAAAATCGTTTGGTGACAGGGTTCTTTTTGAAGACATTTCTTTCGGCATCAACAAGGATCAAAAAATTGGATTTGTCGCAAAAAATGGAACCGGTAAAACGACACTGCTTAAAATAATCGCCGGCGATGATACTCCTGACCAGGGGAACATCATTCTCCGCAAAGGTTTAAAAGTTGCCTACCTTTCTCAAAAAGAAGATCTCAACGAAGAGTTGACCATTGAACAATCCATTTTTGATTCTGATAATGAAACCTTAAAAATCATAGAACTTTATGAGCACGCCCTAGAGAACCCAGAAGATGCAGAGGCCTATCAAAAAGCTTTTGAACTGATGGAACAAAAGAATGCCTGGGATTTTGAGACCCAATACAAACAAATTCTTTTCAAGCTAAAGCTCAATGATCTTCAGAAAAAAGTGTCGGCTCTTTCTGGAGGGCAAAAGAAACGGCTGGCGTTGGCAATGATTCTCCTTGATCAACCAGACCTTCTGATCTTAGATGAACCTACCAACCATCTCGATCTTGAGATGATAGAATGGTTGGAGCAATACCTAAAAAAGGCGAAATCAACGCTATTTATGGTCACGCACGACAGGTATTTTCTCGATAGGGTTTGCAATGACATCCTGGAATTAGATCATGGTAAAATGTATCGTTACAAAGGAAACTACTCCTATTTTCTTGCAAAAAAAGAAGAGCGTATTACAGCTGAACAGACCACTGTTTCTAAGGCAAAAAATCTGTTTAAAAAAGAGTTGGAATGGATGCGTAGGCAACCTAAAGCGAGAACGACCAAATCAAAATCAAGAATCGACGACTTTCACCAAATAAAGCAAGTTGCCCATCAAAGAAGAAAAGACCATCAGGTACAGCTTGAAATACAAATGGAGCGGTTGGGCAGCAAAGTTGTGGAGCTGCACAATATTTCAAAAGCCTTCGATGAAAATGTGCTCTTCAAAAAATTTGACTACGTTTTTAAACGTGGCGAACGCATCGGCATCATAGGAAAAAACGGTACCGGAAAATCTACTTTTGTCAATATTCTCACAGGAGGCCTGACAACTGATACAGGAAAGGTGGTTATTGGTGATACGATCAAATTTGGCTATTATTCTCAAGGAGGTATTCAGATCAAAGAAGGGCAGAAGGTCATTGAGGTGATCAAAGAGTATGGTGAATATATCCCCTTGGCTAAAGGAAAGGCCATCAGTGCAGGTCAGTTGCTCGAACGATTTTTATTCGATCGTAAAAAACAATATGATTTTGTGGAAAAATTATCTGGAGGAGAACTCAAGCGACTTTTTCTTTGTACGGTTCTGATTCAAAATCCAAATTTTCTAATTCTCGATGAACCTACTAACGATTTGGATATCGTCACCCTGCAGGTCCTCGAAAATTTTCTTTTGGATTACCCTGGCAACCTACTCGTTATTTCTCACGACAGGTATTTTATGGATAGAATCGTCGACCATTTGTTTGTTTTTGAAGGTGAAGGGGTCATTAGCGGTTTCCCTGGAAACTATTCAGACTATAGAACTTATGAGGATTCAAAACCCGCAGAAAGTGGCCAGAAAATCAAAAAAGAAGACAGTAGAAAAGCCGCTCCTTCAGCAAATCAATTGTCGCATACAGAAAAAAGAGAGTTTGGAAAACTTGAAAAGGATATCGAAAATCTTGAAAAGAAAAAAGCCGCCATCGAAAATCAATTTAGCAATAATGAAATTGACTCCGATAAAATTGAAGAAACGTCTCTCGAACTTGAAAAAATCATTCGTGATTTGGAAAGCAAAGAAGAAAGGTGGTTTGAACTGTCAATGAAACTGGAATCATAACTTTGTGGACTTAACCTAATTCACCCTATTCTTCGCAAAAATCATCCTTTATTGACATTAGTTTTAAGTAAACTCTTAATACCGTTAAGGTGTCTTTTTCGCAGTATTTCACGATCCGATCCATGTCTTTTGAACCATAGTAAATAGCATTTATATCGGCGCCTTTTATATCATTCTTGGGTGATTCCAATCTAAAAATATACGCCAGCAAATCAAGAGAAGTATAATGCTTATAGTCTCCAAACTTCCACAATTCCATGGTGTCCAAATGCCTTACTTCCCAAGGTTTTTTACCCAATAAATTCAATATGTCGGGTAAAGGAATTCTATTAATCAGCATTCTTCTGGCTAGGAAGGGAAAGTCAAATTCCTTGCCGTTATGTGCGCACAAGAGGTGACATTTCTTATTGTAATTGATCTCTAAAAAGGATTTAAACTTCCTGAGTAATTGCCCTTCATTATCTCCATAGAAGGATTTTAAGATGACCTCCTGAGCTTTTCCATTCACCTTGACGGCAACTGTTGAAATACAAATTATCTTTCCAAATTCAGCCCAAATACCAGCCTTGTGATACATTTCTTCAGCAGATTCTCCATTTCGCCTTTGGTAAGCAGTCTTTAAGGAAAATAACTCCTGCTCTCGGTTAGTCAACATGCCAAAACTGGGTTTTTGTGATACAGTTTCAATGTCAAGAAATAATACGCGATGTAAAAAACCCTTGTGATCCATATACTATTGGTTCACAAGGGCCTCTAAAGTTAACTCACTAAACGGAGTACTGAATGCTCTCTTCTAGAATCTATACGAATATCCCAAAGAAATACCTCTTCCAGGACTCAAACTTGAAAAGATCTGATCTTCCGCCTGATAAGATTGGTAACGAGCTTCTCTCGTGCTATCCAGTATGTTTTTGATCGAAAAATTGATGGTTGAATTTTGTTCCTTTCCAAAAGATTTATTCAAAATAAAATCTAAACTGTGGAAAGGCATGGTATAGGCATCTGGTACGTCTCCCGTTCCAACTACCTGTAAGGTTTTCCCCTGTACATTGTAATACAGGCTCGATTGCCATCCATTGTCATTCGCATAATTCAAGCCAAAATTCACCAAATATGGAGACTGACCCTGCATGTCACGAGTGTCGCTCAATGTTTCGCCATCTCTTAAACTCAATGTTCTTCTTTCCAATTCAGCGTCTGTCATTTCCAATGCAGATTTTATAAGAGAGAAGTTCAAATTGAAGCTAAAATCTTCCAGCTTTTCCATGATAAAACCAAAGTTCTTTCTCATTTCAAATTCAGCTCCGTAAACAACTGCTTTTCCTGTATTCAATGGGATAAATTGATCAGAAGCTGATAAAAAGTATGATAATTCAATTGGATCCTTGAAGTTCTTGTAAAAAGCACTTACCGCAAACATTTGAGCTCTGTCACCAAAATGTTCCCATCTTAAATCTAAATTATTTACATAGGTTGGCTGTAACTCGATATTACCGTTAAAGGTTGTACTTGAAATCGGGTCAAAAATCTGCGTAATAGAAGCTTCTTTAAATGATGGTCTCGCCGTAGTACGTCCATAGGCAAGCCTTAAATTAGATGCATCGTTAAGCGCATAAATAAAATTCGCTGAAGGAAAGAAATCTGCCTTATCAAGCAATTTTTCATTGTCTAAAACAATATCTCCCTGATTGTTAGTTCCCGTATAATACAAATCAAATTTTTCAAATCTTAAACCGATAATTGATTTTAGCTTATCAGTGATCTGAAACTCTTCAGAAGCATACACAGCAGCAATATTCTGTGTGGCATCGAAGGTATTTGCAGGCTCAAAATTACCTTCTGCATAGGTACCTCTCTGAGTATTTACGGTCCAGATGTTTTGAGGATCCAACAGCTGATCAGCATCTCCTTCAAATTCCTGACCAGCACCTCCCTGAATTCTCAACTGGTATGAATCAATTGAAAAATCTCTTTGTTTATAGGTGTAATTCCCACCAAATAAAAGCTTGGCTCCTTTTCCTAAAAAGGTATGTCTTTTTGTAAAGTCCAGTTTACCAACGAGGTTTACTTCCTCCAGGTCTCTCCAGATTCTTTGCGGACTTCCTGCAGAACTAGGACTGATAAAATAAACATCTTCGTCAGCATCATATTCAAATGGTGTCACCCTTACATCCTTGTCATTGATCTTTGAAATTGTCGGAGCAACTTTCCATTCCACATTCCAGGTGCCATCATCATTTGAATGCTTACCATTCAACAGCACATTTGTGATCTGACTTTGTTTGTATTCCAGGTTGTCTTTAAAAATAGTAACCGCATCCGAAAATAATAATTCTTGTCTCAAATAACCAGCGCTTGAAATTCCATTCTGAATATGTAAGGCCGATAATTTGTACTTGCTCTTATCCGTTTTGAAGGTCAAACCTCCCATTACATTCCAAAGCACACTGTTTTTTGCCAGATCACCTTTCTGCAATTTGTCAGGATCCAGTTCGTTTACACTCTTATCCTCTGATTTTCTCCAGTTGCCGTTTTCAATGTCCTTATAGTATAAAAATTCATTTCTGTAAGAAGCTACAGCCAAATAACCCAATTTATTCCCTTGGCCAACATCGTATAAATTTCCTGCTGTGAATCCAAAATTCGTATTCATAAAACTGGTTTCATTCTGTGCTGCCATTTCAGGTTCAAATTGCGAAGTCCAATAAGACGTCGCTGGATTATTATCCGATGGTGGAGGAATTGTAATATCACGAGGGATAGGTCTCGCTCTTTTTCCGCTATCAAATCCTAACGGATCTGACTTACTCCCTTTATAATCTAAATAATCGTTATTGAAATGCATGTTTGGATTGTATTCTGCACCAACTGAAATGCTATACTCTTCCTTGTTTGGAAAATCCTTGGTTACAATATTTACCACACCTCCGGTAAAATCTGCAGGATAATCTGCTGTAAAAGATTTTACGACCTGTATATTATCCAACACATTGGTTGGGAAAATATCAAGTTGAATCGTATTTCTGTCAGGATCTAAACCAGGAATATCCACACCATTCAAAATAGACTTGGTATAACGGTCTCCCAGACCCCTTACATAAACATATTTACCTCCCTGAACAGAGACACCGGGCACACTTTTTACAGCACTTGCCGCCTTACTGGCCCCAATTTTACTGAAAGTCTGAGCCGAAATTCCATCGAGAAGGTTCACAGATTTCTTCTGAACATTTAATAGCGATGCTTCTGTATTTTCTTGCGTAGTCGCTTTCACTATAACTTCTTCCAATTCATTTGACAGCGGTCCGATCGTTGCATTAAGACTGGTAGATTCACCTGCCAAAATACTAACTTCTGAAATTTCTATGGTTTCATAACCAATAAAAGAAAAGACAACCGTATACACTCCTTCTTCGAGTTTTAAGCTGTAATTCCCTTCAAAATCAGTGGTGGTTCCCGTACCATTTTCTTTGATTATTACATTGGCAAAAGGCAGTATATCATTATACTCTTTATCCATTACCTGTCCTGCTAATTCACCCGTCTGAGCAAAACTCACATGACTGAACAGTGCAAAAATTACCAGGTATATAAATTGATTCTTCATTACTATCTATCTTATCGTTTTTGTATAGTAATTGCCCATCCTGTTAAAGATGAGCAATTAGTTTGTTTCGTTTCTTTGTTTCGTTTTTTTAGAAAGCTCCTTTTGCTTTGGCATATGTCCAGTTAAATACCGACACATCTGCACCAACAGTTTGAGAACCTGCTGTCACTTCTTTGGCCCATGTAGCCGCTCTTTCCGTAAAGTCAGGGCTCAGAATAATTTTGTTTTCTGTTTCGTTTCCGTCTGCATCTTTAGCCACTTTTTCCTGGAAAATACTGTGGTCATATCCCACGATTTCCCATCCAGAAAAAGTCAACTTACCATCAAGAAATTGTTGAGATACACCATTGTTATCCAATTCTACATCCGAAGTCTCCTTGAAGCCGTATGCATAGATATTGTTAGTGGCACCCATGGCTCTGCTTCTGTAGTCTGCATACTCTCCACCTGGTGTTGTTGCATCTCCGATAATAGTTGTATTACTAATCGTGAATAGTCCTTCATAAGCACCTTCTGGTCCGTCTACTTCAAATGCATGATCTGAAGTTTCACCAAGGATTACTAAAGAATTATCTATGGTACCGGCATAAGCTTGATCTATGTCTAAGGCATCATCTCCCTGAGCCCAAACCAGTAGATTTGAAGCATCAACTGTTCCTCCGAAGAACTCAACACCATCGTCAAAATTGGCAACAACTTCCACATGGTCTATGACAGTTCCTCGACCAACAGCTCCCAATGTCAAACCATTGATCTCATTACCTTCTCCTATCAAGGCTCCTCCATGGCGGATAGAAACATACTTGAATACCCCTGAATTATCGTCGTCAGCGTCTCCTCCGTATAAACCGAAAGTGTCTCCTGCAGGAATACCTTCTATTTGAACCTCTGTAACATCTCCTTTAAAAGATCCCTTGGCATAACCCAATATCAGAACTCCACCCCAAAGACCATTGTTACTCTCATTCAAATTCGTTCCGGCTTGTTGACCAACTTCAATATTATCATCAATAGAGGTAAAAATAATCGGCTTTTCAGATGTTCCTTCTGCCATAATTTTACCCCCACGTGCAACAATCAATGCTGAAGCCAATGATCCGGTTCCTTTCTGTCCCTTTACGATAGTTCCAGGTTCTATTGTAAGTGTTATTCCATCCTCAACAACTACTTTTCCTGCCAATATGTACATATTGTTTGCAGTCCAGGTTTGATCAGCTAGAATTTCACCTGAAATGGTTACTACTCCTGTACAAGGTTCACAAGATCCTCCACAATCAATTCCGGTTTCATCACCGTTTTTAATGCCGTCGTCACAAGTAGCACATGGAACACAAGAACCTCCACAGTCAACGGCTGTTTCGTCACCATCCATAATACCGTTAAAGCAAGATACTCCGCCAGCATTAGTTTCATCGTCACAACTAGCAACGGCTAAGGCAAGAGATGCTAAAATCAAACTTGATAGAATAAATTTTTTCATTTTAAATTTTTTAGTTTTAATTGATTTTAATTTTACAGGACAAAAGTCCATATCAAATGTTATAGAAATGTTAAGTCCGATTTAATTGTCAGTCAAATAAAAGAGCAGAAGATGTTACTATATTAAGTTATTGTTAACAAGGTCAACCGCTGAGAAAATTGCCTATTTTTGCAGCATAATCTCTTAAAAGACAATCCTATGGATACTGGATCAATAAAGATTCTTTTGGTTGACGATGAACCGGATATTCTAGAAATCGTTGGCTACCACCTAAAGAAGGAAGGCTATCAGGTATTCAAGGCTACCAAAGGTACTGAGGCTGTTGTGAATGCTAAGGTGATTCAACCCCATTTGATATTACTTGACATCATGATGCCTGAAATGGATGGTATCGAAGCCTGTGAGAAGATTCGGAAAATTGATGGCCTTGAAAATGTACTTATTGCTTTTTTCACAGCCAGAGGAGAAGATTATTCTCAGGTGGCTGGTTTTGAAGCAGGAGCAGATGATTATATAACGAAGCCTGTTAAGCCAAAAGTATTAGTCAGCAAGGTCAAGGGATTGCTCAGGCGTTTTGCTACTTCTGAAGAAATAAAGCAAAACACACTGTCTTTTGATAGTATTGTCATTAACAAAGATCAATATTATGTAGAGGTCAACGGAAAGGAGATCACCTTACCGAGAAAAGAATTTGAATTATTATCTCTTTTAGCCAGTGTGCCAAATAAAGTCTTTAACAGAGAGATTATTCTAAAAACTGTTTGGGGACAGGATGTGGTTGTAGGGGGAAGAACTATTGATGTGCATATCAGAAAGTTACGTGAAAAAATTGGGGATGAATTTATAAAGACCATCAAAGGAGTAGGATATAAATTTGTAGTATAAGATTATCTTCATGTATATTTGGGAATGAAATTGTCCCTACTTCAAAAGCAAGCTCTTCGTACTGCAATTGCAAGCCTGATAAGCCTTCTCGTATTTGCTGCCATTTATTGGTCTTTTAAAGAATCAGGATGGTTTATTCCTGCCTTGTTAGTTGCAGGCTACTTTATCGTACTTTTTTTCATCTTTATTTTTGGGACAAAACGCTTTATTGAAGCACAATTAGAAGGGGTGTATAAATCACACCTTTTTGACAATGAACCTGCGTTAAAAGCTGATCTTGAAGAGGTGGATTTTGAAAGCTTTACAGAGCGTATTAAGAGTTTTGCAGAAAACAAGCTCGGTGAAATTGAACAACTACATAACCGAGATGATTTTCGTCGCGATTTTATCGGTGATGTTTCACATGAATTAAAAACACCTTTGTTTACCGCTCAAGGTTATATTTTAACGGTTTTAGACGAATCACTCGAAGATCCGGAACTGCAAAAAAAATACCTGGAACGGGCCAATAAAAGCATCGAACGATTGTCTTATATCGTCAAGGATCTAGATATGATCGCCAAATTAGAATCGGGGATGAAACTTGATCAGTCTGAATTCAATATTGTTGCCACCATTAATGATGTCTTTGAACTGATGGAAATCAGAGCCAATAAAAAGAACATTAGCTTAGGGTTCAAGGAGCCCCATATGTATCCTATTATGGTAAAAGCTGACAAGGAAAAAATTGAACAGGTCCTTATCAACTTGTTATCAAATTCCATCAAATATGGCAATACCAATGGAAGCACGCTCTTAGAAGTTCGAACACATTCAGTACATCAGGTTGTGGTTGATGTGATTGACAATGGGGTAGGGATTGATAAAAAAAATCAGGCTCGTTTATTCGAACGATTTTATCGGGTAGATAAAAGCAGATCAAGAGATCAGGGAGGGTCTGGGTTGGGCTTGGCAATTGTCAAACACATCGTTGAAGCCCACGATCAGGAGGTTTTGGTGGAGAGTCATCCGGGAGAAGGTTCTACTTTTTCATTTACATTAAACAAGGCTAATTAAGGTTTAATATGTTGATAAATAATAAGTTCACCACAATATTAATTAATTTCCAATGTTAAGAAATTGTAAACTTATTGTTTATTAATGGTTAATTAATTACTTTTAACCTATCAAAATAGATACGATGAAAAAGTTGCTCGCTTGCTTAGTATTGTTCCTTCTTACGGTTAATGTTTCATTTGCCCAAGGAGTTGAACCCAAATTCGAAAAAGAAAATGATCTTGTAAAAGCCACTTATTATCATGACAATGGTATGATCAAAGAGGTTGGCTTTTTCAAAGGCGATAAACTTCATGACAAATGGATTTCTTATAACAATGAAGGAAAGATAAAAGTTGTAGCCCTTTATAATGAAGGGGTTAAAGAAGGTAAATGGTATATGGTTGGAGAAGATTCAGTCAAAGAGGTAACCTATAAAGACAATAAAGTGATCAAGGTTCAACAGGTTAATGAATCTGAACTCTCCTTTATTTAGAGAGCGTCATCACTTATTTAAAAACATCAAATAATGCAGATAAATCATTGTTTGATGTTTTTTTATGCTTAAAACCATGGTATCCTTTCTCGCTCAAGGCCTGTGTCAAATCAAATGATCCTTGCTCCGCGTAGCCCGCTATATTTCTTTTTGCCA